>NZ_JBHTSL010000033.1:0-57533 GCF_042795115.1 Arthrobacter sp. NPDC056493
CATCAGCGCAATAAGGATGGGTCCCCGCCGCGAACGGAATCCGACTCCTTCGGCAGTCGTCGTCGTCATTAAATCTCATTCCCGTTGTCATCAAACGCAGGGTGTTAGCGCGCAACCCGTTACGGCGCCAAGCCCCAGCCGATGTGCATAACGGTGCCAGCCGCCGAATTAGTCCCGCCTCCCCGGGCGACCGCCCCCACTTCCAGAGCAGGTGCCAAGGCGTCTCTGCCAGCGGAGTTGGGCCTTTAGCAAAACTTGGCCAAAACCTGCTGAAATCCGGCCCGTTGCCTGACCGGTTCTTGAGCCCGGCCCGGCAAAGTCGGTGATGGCAAAGCCAATGTACGGGGCGAACGAAGGGCAGGGCCATGAACGCCAAGACGGTACTTACCAGCCAGCATACCCACAGCCACTGGACCGCCGATGATGTGCGGGAAAAGCTTGGGCGGGAGCTGGAATCCGATCCGGGTCTGGCCGAATTCCTTGCCGCGGCCCCAAACATGGCGCGTGCCCTCAAAGCGGTCCTCAACCTGGACCTCGGTGAGCTGGCCGAACGGCTGGTTCGGGCGGAGATCAGCGATATTTTGCATTGAGCGGGACGCCAGGGCGGCGCGGGCGGCAGTTGACTGGTTCGGCGAGCTTGCCGGACGACGGCGGGAGGACCCTAAGCCGTCCGGCCCGCCGCCAGTCCCCGGCCATTGAGGCGCGTGCCAGGAAGAGCCTGAAGCGGCCGCTTGTTAGGCGTTGAAAATGACAAAGAACTTTCGGATCCGTTCCTGGATCTCCCAGGTTCCCTGCCACCCGATGGGGAAGAAGCCGGCAGTTCCGGCCTCCAGCGTGACCGGCTCCCCGCCGTCCTCGGTGACCACCATGCGTCCTTCAAGGACGTGAATGACCTCACCGCGCTCCAGGAACTCCCACCGCGAGAGGCCCGGTTCGGCTTCCCAGACCCCGGAGAGGATCCGGGAGTCGTCGCTGGTAAACGGGACTGAAATCCGGGTTGGAATCTCGTCGCCCAGCACCTCGGCCAAGGGAGGGCCGAGCAGGGATTCGTCTAGTTTCCCCTCGAAAAGTTCGGTGGGCTGGAAGGTTTTGCTCATTGGATCTGCCTTTCTGCTGTACTCGCCATGACGCATCCGGCGAGATGGTGGTGCCGTGGCCCTGGTCGGGCAGCGGCTGCATCTTCAGCCGCCATGGGTTCAGCAATGGCGGTCAGGTACGCTTCCCATCCCATGGGTGGGCCTGACTCCATCATTGTGTCGTTTAGCGGCAGATAAAACACCTATTCCGGATGGTTTTAACTACTCTTTCGGGCTGGTCGGACTGGGCGGACTGGCGGGCCTCGGTGGCGCGCTGCAGGTGCGGGCGTCAGACGTTGGCTTCGGCGGCCAGGCTGAGAAGATCCACACCGTGCATGGCGTCGGCGGCCCGGACGAGTGCCAGGTGCGAGAAGGCCTGCGGGAAATTGCCGGCCATCCTGTCCTCCTTCGTAGCGTACTCTTCGCTTAGCAGGCCGAGTTCGTTGGAGAAACCCACCAGTTTGTCCATCAGATTCCGCGCCTCGAACCTGCGGCCCGTGCGCGCGTACTGCTCAACCAGCCAAAAGGAACATGCAAGGAAGGGGTGTTCCCCCGGGTCCAGCCCGTCGACGCCGGTTTCGGTGCGGTACCGCAACAACAGCCCGTCGTCGGTGAGGAGTTCCTCCTCCAAGCGCGCAACAGTTCCCAGCATGCGCTCGTCGTTGTAAGGAAGAAAGCCGACCTGGGGCATGACGAGCAAGGCCGCGTCGGTCTGCCCGCCGCCGTAGGTCTGCGTGAAGGAGTTGAGGTCCGGGTCGAATCCCTCGCGCAGGATTTCCGTCCGCAGCTGCCCGCGCAGCTGTTCCCAGTGGTCAGCAGGTCCGTCCAGGCCATGGTTCCGGACTGCCCGTATGCCGCAGTCGAAGGCGGCCCACATCATCACCCGCGAGTGGGTAAAGAATTGCGGGTCACCACGCATTTCCCACAGGCCAAAGTCTTTGTCCCCGATGTGTTTCTCAACGTATCCGAGCAGGATCTGCTGCAGCGCCCACGAGAAATGGTCTTCCTTGCCGCCGGCCAGGCGGAGCCTTTCGAGCGCGACCATAACCTCACCCACGACGTCGGCCTGGAACTGGGCGACCGCAGCATTCCCAACGCGCACCGGACGTGAGTCCTGGTAACCGGGCAGATGGTCCAGCACGCTCTCCGGCAAGTCCCGTTCCCCGCCGATGCCATACATGATCTGCAGATCTTCCGGCTCGCCTGCGAGTGCCCGGAGCAGCCAGTTGCGCCACTGGAGAGCTTCGGTTTCATAGCCGTGGGTCAGCATGGATTCCAGCGTCAACGCAGCGTCGCGAAGCCAGCAATACCGGTAGTCCCAGTTGCGCGGGCCGCCGAACTCCTCCGGCAAGGAGGTCGTGGGCGCGGCAACGATGCCCCCGGTCTCATAATTCGTCAGCGCCCTCAGCACCAGCAGGGAACGCTTCACCGCGCCCCCGTAAGGACCGTCTGAACGGCAGTGACTGCCCCATCGCGTCCAATAATCGATGGATTGTTCGAGTGCGGCGTCCACGTCGACCGCCGGAGGGACAGGCCGGTGTGAAGGAAACCACGTCAGTTCAAAGTCGACCACCTCGCCCTCCGCCACATCGAATTCACCCGAGTGCCCGTGCGCGTGGGCCTCAGGCAGATGCGGCGCCCGCAGCGCAACGGCATCCGGGCCTGCCATGGCCAAAAGCACCATTCCGCCGGGAGCCGCACCGTCCTGGATCCGCCGGGACCAGGGCACCACGGTGCCGTACCGCGGGCGGATGATGAGTTCCTGGCACATCTGGACCCGCCCCTCCAGGCCGGTGACCCGGCGCAGAATCGACGAACCCGTATGCCCCACCGGCATGAAGTCCGTGACCTGGGCCTGTCCCGTGGGCGTCTTCCAGACTGTTTCCAACACGAATGTTGAATCGACATAATGCCGCTTCACCACCACAGCTTCGGACTGGCGAGGAGCCAGTAGCCAGCGGCCATGGCTCTCGACTCCAACCAGGGAACTAAACAGCGACGGCGAATCAAACCGCGGGAAGCAAAGCCAGTCAATGCTCCCGTTCCTCGAGATCAGGGGCCCGCTTTGGAGATCCGACAGCAGCGCGTAGTCCTCAATAGGAGCAGCCATGGCTTTACTAAAGCACAACTGGCTTGTCCCCGTCAGGCCGCGGAACAAAAAACCTCAGTGCACTGCGAGCCGCTGGCCTGTGCCCTGATTGGCTACTGGATTTAGAGGACACCAGACGTGGACACGAGCTGCGCCCGGCCTTCTTCGAGCCGGTAAGCGACGCCGATCACGGCGGTGGAGTAATTGTCCACCGCCTCGTAAATCATCCGTGAACTGTCCAGCAGCCGACGCACGGTCTGTTTGGCATGTTCCACGACCATCTCATTGACGTCCGTCTTGTGTTCACGCAGCGAACTCAGCACCGACGGTGTGATCCGTTCAACCAGGTCGCGGATGTGGCCCTGTGGCAGTTCTCCGGTTTCCACGGCAGCTTTCGCGGCCGTGACGGCGCCGCAGTTGTCGTGTCCGAGGACAACGATCAGCGGAACATGGAGGACCGATACGCCGTACTCGAGCGAGCCGAGAACGGCGTCATCAATAACATGCCCGGCGGTACGCACAACGAAAACGTCGCCAAGGCCGACGTCGAAAATGATCTCGGCAGCCAGACGGGAGTCCGCGCAGCCAAAGATGACTGCGAACGGGTTCTGGGTGTTCACCAATTCGCTGCGCCGCGAGGCGTTCTGGTTCGGGTGCTTCGAATCGCCCGAGACGAAACGACCGTTACCTTCGAGCAGGCGCTGCCATGCGTCGTACGGGCTGACTCTGTTGCTCACCCTGCTTACTGTACGGCCGTCCCAACCTACAAAGCCCCGGCCGGGACCTTCAAGACAATCTCGACGCCGGGATGCCCGTCATCTGATCACTGGTCAATTCTTCTCCTCGACGGGGACTGACGTGGCCCGTTGGGTGACCGCCCAGCTGGCCAGGACTTTCAGCGCATCCTCCGACGGCGTCCCGGGATCGGCCGTGTACACGTTGATACGCAGCCCCGGATCAGCGGCGAGTTCCAGTGCTTCGAAGCTCAAATCCAGGTCCCCGACGATCGGGTGGTGGAGCCGTTTACGGCCGGTCCGGTGGTACTTCACGTCGTGCCTGGCCCACCGGGTGCGGAACTCCTCACTTCGCGTTGAGAGCTCACCGATCAGGTCCGTCAGGTCCTTGTCGTAGGGGTTTTTCCCGGCTGTGGACCTCAGGACAGCGACGATGTCGTCCGCGCTGCGTTCCCAGTCGGCAAAGAACTCCCGCGCTTTCGGGTTCAGGAACGTGAACCGTGCGCTGTTCGGCGGTGTGGTCTCTTCCGCCATCAGGTCAAGGTAAAGAGCGCTTCCGAGCTCATTGGAGGCAAGGACGTCCCCGCGGTCGTTGCGGACCCAGGCCGGGGCGGTGGTGATCGCGTCGATAACGCGCTGCACGCTCGGCCGCACCATCTGCGGGCTCCGCTTGCGCCGGGCGCGCGGGGAAACTGTGGCGGCACGGGCGAGGTCGAAAAGGTGGGCCGTTTCGGCGTCGTCGAGCTTCAACGCCCGGGAGAGTGCCTCGATGACGCTGTCCGAGGCGCCGGTGAGGTTTCCACGCTCCAGGCGTATGTAGTAGTCGATGCTCATCCCGGCGAGCATCGCGACTTCCTCGCGGCGCAGGCCGGTGACCCGGCGGTTGCCGCCATAGACGGGCAGGCCAGCCTCCTCGGGCGTGATCCTGGCCCGGCGGGAGGTCAGGAACTTCCGCACGTCGTCGCTATGTGTCATGGCACTAACGCTACGCGGCGGCTGGTGCCCGAGGGAGGCACTGGCGTTACTTGGAACAACAGGAACTCCCGGCCCCTAAGAAATCACGGTTGCATGGAGAGCATGAAACCTGCACCCACAACGGCTGCCCACCCGGCTGCGATCCTGGCGATCATCCTCGTCGGCTACTTCATGATTCTGCTGGACAACTCGGTCATCTTCACCGCACTGCCGAACCTGCAGGCCGAGCTGCAGCTGAGCACCGGCGAGCTCTCGTGGGTTCAGGACGCCTACACCCTGGTCTTCGGCGGCCTGCTCCTCCTGGGTGCACGGGCCGGGGACCTGCTGGGGCGCCGGCGGGTCTTCGTCTTCGGGCTGGTGGTGTTCTCCCTCGCGTCGCTGCTGATCGGCCTGGCACCGGCGGGATGGTGGGCGATCACCGGCCGCGCAGTACAGGGCATCGGAGCAGCAATCGTCGCACCCGCCTCGCTGTCATTGCTGACGGCGAGCTTCCCGGAGGGCCGTGAGCGCACCCGGGCCGTGGCGTTGTACGGTGCCACCGCAGGTATCGGAGCCAGCCTCGGGCTGGTCATCGGCGGTGCGCTTGCCCACTGGATCTCATGGCGCGCCGGGTTCTTCGTCAACGTGCCCATCGGCGCGGCGATGATCGCACTCGCTCCGCGGTTCCTGCCGGAAACCGGCCGCGCCCATGGCCGCTTCGATGTCTTCGGCGCGCTCACCGCCACGCTGGGCGTCGGCGCCCTCGTGTTCGGCATCATCAACACCGCCGACGCCGGCTGGGACTCGCCGGTCACCACCCTGGCCGTAAGTGCCGGCGTCGTACTCCTGATCATGTTCGTGCTGATCGAACGCAAGGCCGCCCAACCCATCATGCCCCTGCGGCTCTTTGCGAGCCGCCGCCGCACCGGTGCCTACGTTGCCCGCTTCCTGTATCTGGGCGCGATGATCGGGTTCTTCTTCTTTACAACCCAGTTCCTCCAGGAGGTGCTCGGTTTCGACCCGCTGCAGGCGGGTCTCGGGTTCCTGCCGATGACCGCGGTCAACTTCGCCGTCGCGATGAGCATCCCGCGACTGATCAGGCGGATGCCGGGCTCGGTTGCCCTTGTGGCCGGGATTCTGACCACCCTCGCCGGGATGTTCTGGCTCAGCCGCGCCGGGGTGGACTCGTCGTATTGGACCGGTGTCGCCCTGCCAATGGTTCTCATCGGCGCAGGCCAGGGGTTGGCCTTCGCGCCACTGACCTCGTTCGGCATCATCGGTGCGCCTGCCTCAGACGCCGGCGCCGCATCCGGCCTGGTGAACACCTTCCACCAGGTGGGCACCTGCCTCGGTCTCGGCATCGCAGTCGCGGCAGCAGCCGCCGCCCCCGCCGGCGGTTCCGCCGCGGCGCACCTCGCGGCGCAGGTCAGCGTCGCCCTCACGACGGGCAGCGTCCTGCTGCTCCTGAGCCTGGCCGTCACTGCCGCCCTCATACTGCCGGCAGATCTAGCCGCCCACCGGACCACAACACCACGGACGCCCGTACCCGTCCCTCAGGCGGAGCCCGTCGGCTGAACCACCCATTCTCAAAAGAGGTACCGACGTGCCCTCCCTCAACCCCCGCCCACCTGAATACGTTGAAAGCTATGGACATCCACCGTGCCCTCGAGGCCGGCGTGACGACGTCTTTCTCGCCACGAAGTTCTTCATGCCCATGAGCGAGGACCCGAACCATCGCGGCGGTTCCCGCCGCTGGATCATCCGCGAGGTCGAAAACTCCCGCCGCCGCCGCCGTACTCGATCCTGGTCCGCGGCATCGAAGAAGACATTCTCCCCACGGTGCAGCGCCCCGGCATGGGGACCCTGCCCTACAGCCCGCTGGGCGGCGGCTGGCTCTCCGGGCGCTGGCGGAAAGATTCGGCGTCCACACCCACGTCAAGCGCCCCGCCCGGGCGCCCGCTTCGACATGACCAGCCCGGCCAACCAGCGCAAGCTCCACATCGTCGAGGAACTCGCCCAGCCCGCCGAGCAGGCAGGGCTGAGCCTCATCGAGCTGGCGATAGCGTTCGTCATCAACCACCCCGGGGTCACAGCGGCAGTAAACATGGATTGACCAGAACCGAAAACACGCCCTGTTGCACCGTAGCCCGGCAGGGTATGTTGCACGAATGGACGATACGTATCAGGTGATCGTGGTCGGCGGCGGGTTTGCCGGCATGACAGCAGCCGAGCAGCTGGGGCGCAAAGGCATCCGGGTACTCCTCATCGACGCGAACAACTACCACCAGTTCCAGCCTCTCCTCTACCAGGTGGCCGCTTCGCAGATCGGCGTATCCGCCGTGGCCCGGCCACTGCGTTCCGTGTTCCGCGGCACCAAAACTGTCCGGGTCCTCACTGCGGAGGTGACGGTGGTCGATTCCGCCACCCGTACCGTCACCACTGTCGACGGCTCCCGCTACCAGGCGAAGATCCTGGTGATTGCCGCAGGCGCGGTACCGAACTTCTTCAACACCCCCGGTGCCGAAGAACATGCCTACCCGCTGTACTCAGTGGCCGATGCCACCCGCCTGAGCACTGCCCTCACCGCGACCCTGGACCACGCAGACCGTGCGAAGTCCGGCCGGGCAGACGTGGTGGTGGTCGGTGGCGGCCCCACAGGAGTTGAGACCGCCGGCGCCCTCGCCGAGAACATCAAGTACCTGGTTCCGAAGTATTTTTCGCCCGAGCTGGCAGCCCGGTGCCGCGTGCATCTCGTGGATATGTTGCCGAACGTGCTCATGCCCTTCTCAGCCAAGTCGCAGGCCTACACCCGTGACCGGCTGATACAACTCGGGGTTCAGCTGCATATGGGCCAGGGCGTTACCGAGGTCCGGGCCGACGGCGTGACGCTGGCGGACGGGACCATCATTCCGGCGCAGATCGTCGTGTGGGCCGGGGGCCTGAAAGCCGGAAAAATCATCGCAGAATCCGGCCTGCCGCAGGGGAAAGGCGGACGCATCGACGTGCTGCCGGACCTGACCGCGCCCGGCGCCGAAGGCGTCTACGTCCTGGGTGACTCGGCTAACATCACCGACGCCACCGGCGCCAAACTGCCGCAGCTCGGGTCTGTTGCTGAACAGTCCGGAAAATGGGCCGCCCGCAACATCCGCGCTGACCTTACCGGCGGCACACGGCAGCCCTTCGCCTACTGGGACAAGGGGTACATGGCCATGGTCGGCCGTGGCGCCGCCGTCGCCGAACTCGGCCGCAAACGCATCCAGCTCCAGGGGCCACTGGCGTTCCTCTCCTGGCTCGGGGTTCACCTCGCGCTGCTTCCGGGCACCCAACAGAAGATCCGCGCCCTGTCCTCCTGGCTCACTGGATACGTCACGCACAGCCCGTCACACGTCGTCGTCGGCAGGCCCGACTAGCCTTGTTGGAAATATCAAACATTTCCAACATATGACGATATGTTTGAAATATTGAACAAACCAAGTTTTTGTCAATATGATCGATATATGGAACACGAGCAGACCCCGTTCTACCGTGCGGTGGACGCACCGTCCCTGGGCCGGGCTATCAGCGACGCCCGTAAGGAGGCTGGCCTGACCCAGCAGGACCTGGCCGGGCGGCTGAAGGTGACGCGGGGAACCATCATCAGGCTGGAGCAGGGAGAAGCGGTGTCCGTCGTCGTCGCCATGCAGGCCATCAGGGTCCTGGGCCGCGACGTCGCCCTGGTGCCACGGTTCTCAAAGCTTCAGGTCCGCCCGTGACCGTCCGGAAGAGCCTTGATGTTTTCCTTCGCGGCCGGCGGATCGGCGAGCTGAAAGGCAGCGGGCTTCGACTGTCTTTCCAGTACGACCGGGCCACCCTGGCGGAGTATGGCTCCGGGTCGGTTCTGCTGTCCCTGTCCATGCCTGTAAGCCGGAACAGGCTCGACGGTCCGGAGGTCTACGACTTCTTCGATGGGCTCCTGCCTGAAGGCCAGGTGCGGTCCCACATCGCCAAGGAAAACCGGCTGTCCACTCCTGACGCCTTCGGACTCCTGCGCGTCCTCGGCGCGGACTGTGCCGGCGCAGTTCAAATCCTGCCGCCCGGCGACTCCCCCGAGGTGCCAGGCGCCGCCATACCCATGGCTGAGCACGAGGTCACCACGGTCGTGGAGTCGCTCCCAACGTGGGACCTGCCCGACGACTTCCTGATCAGCGCATCCCTGGGCGGGGTCCAGTCCAAGGTGCTGCTGACACGGCACGACGACGGCTGGGCATGGCCAGGCCGCGGAGCGGTGTCCACCCATATCATCAAGCCGGAACCCCTGGAATCAACCATCCCCGGCCTCCTCACCTCCGAGGACTGGGCACTGAAAACGGCGGCGGCTGCCGGCATACCCGCAGCCAAGACCCGCCTGCAGATGTTCGGCTCCCGCCAGGCCATCGTCGTGGACCGTTTCGACCGGGCGCCGGACGGAAACCGGCTGCACCAGGAAGACTTCACCCAGGCGCTGGCGCTGGCCAGCGAAGCCAAATACGAAGGCAGCTCGGCCCCGCCGTCGCGACTGACCCGCCTAGTCAATGCAGCTGCCCCGCACACACGCGACGACGCAGGGTTCCGCAGGGACCTGCTCCGGGCCGTCACCTTCAACCTGGCCGTCGGCAACGGGGATGCCCACTCCAAAAACTACTCACTCATCCTGCGGGACGGCGGCGAGGTGCTGCTCGCTCCGCTCTATGATGTGGCCCCCACGCTGCTGCTCTATGCGCCGAGCAACAATGCCGGCCACGCCATCGCCGGGCAGATCCGGCTCGGCTACATCACCCTGGACCACCTCGTGCGGGAAGGCGCAGCCTGGGGCATGGATGAGGACGACGCACGGCAGACCGCGGCGTCAGCGCTTGACGCAATTGCAGCAGCCGCCGCTGCGTCACAAGCCCCGGGACAGCTGGATTTCCTCCGTGAGCTGGTGCCTGCCCGCATCAGCGACCTGCTCAACGGGGGCACCGCCCGACGGGAGCTGCGCTAGGCAACTCCCGCACCGGGACCGCGAAGAAGCCGCAGCCGGGTGGCACTCCGATGTGCGAAACGAGTTCGATTTGCCGGCTCGTGCGCGGGCGGAAAAGAATTTTCTTTGGTCTGGCGGTAACTCCCGGGCGAGGTCCCGGAAACCTGGTCATTGAGCGGGCCGATCGGGCCGCCGTCACAGATACTGGGGGTACAGAAAATGAATTCCAATCGCGCCGGATTCCTGACGGCCGTCACAACGGCAGGTTTTGCCGCAAGCCTTGTGCTTGCCGGATGCGGCACACAGCCAGGAGGCGATCCTGCCGCCGGCTCCAACGCAACCGTGAATGGCAGGGCCGAATCCATGCCCAGGCTGGCCTTCCTATCATCTGCCACTGCAGCGCCGGCGGCCGGGGCCGCCAGTGAGGTGCCCGCGTCAGTGGTCCGCCCCGCGTCGAAGAAGCATGCAGCTCCGGCACTGAAGACCTTCACCTTCCCCGATGGACACGTCTCCTTCACCTATCCGGCGACATGGACGGTGCGAACCGTGGTCCCGCCCGCCGGCGTCCCGGGCGTTGAAGCGATCGTGACCGACGGTGCCGGCAACGATCTGCTCTCCGTGGGCAATGGCTTCACCACCGGTTGCGCCGGCGGTCCAGTGTCGCGTCGGGTGCTCGACCAGGCGCCAGTTCCGGGAATGACTTCACCGGACGGTACGGCGCCGGCCTTCGGATTCGCCGCGGAAGGCTACGGAAGTGGCGGGGACGTTGTATACGTCATGGGGCTGACCGATCCGCGGTCCCTGGCGGAAGGCCAGGACGTCGCATCATGGTGCAATCTTGTGCCCACAGGTAACGGCGGCCTGAGCACCCGGGTTCTCTTCAACGACCCTGGCTTCCAGAACAGGGGCGCGGCAAAAGCCTGGATGGCAACCGGCCAGTACGCCCAGCTCAAAGCGCTGCTGGTAAGCCTGGCGTACGCCTAAGAGGACCACGCCCCGGCGCGGACATGCAATCAGCCGGCGCCCGCGGCGTTGACAACAGCACAGGCGTGCCGTTCGGTGCGGGTTCTCAACCGTGAGTTCCCGCCCGGGCGGCACGCTTGGCGTTTTTCGCGGCAGACGGGAGGCTGGTCGAGGCTGCCCACAGAACTCGATAGTCTAAAACTTATTGTTATCTGTTGAATATCGCGCGACGAGGAGCTGGCCGGACCCATGGCGAATGACGTGAGGGATGATGGTGGCTCCGTGTCCCTCCGTGCCCTGGAGATGGCAGCCCAGGTCCGGCCCCAGGGCCAAGACATCTCCGGCCGCGCCGAGCAGGTGACCCTGCAGCTTGAGAGCGCCATTGGGATGGGCCTGCTCAACCCGGGTGAGCGGCTCCCGCCGGAATCGGTCATGGCCGAACACCTCGGCGTCTCGCCCCTCACCCTTCGCCAATCCCTCGCCGTGCTGCGGAGCAAGGGGCTCCTGGGCACCCGCAGGGGACGCGGCGGAGGAAGCTATGTGGCAGGCGTGCTCCCGGTGCGGGAAGCCGAGATCACCGAGCACCTCCGCCGGCACAAGAGCGACGACCTGCGTGACCTCATCGACCTCGCCGCCGCGACGGCCGGCTCGGCGGCACGGCTTGCATCCCGGCGCTCCGACGAGCAGGACGTGCGTCGCCTCCGGAAGCTCGCCCAGCGCTTCGCTTCGAGCTCGGAGCCGCACATGCTTCGCCAGGCGGACGCCCGCCTTCACATCGGGCTGGGGGTGGCGGCGCAGTCCCGCCGCCTGACCGCCCTTCTGATCCAGATCCACGCCGAGCTCTCCCCGCTGACATGGGGCCAGGCATGGCTGGACGCGCAATCCACCGCCGTGGCGGAACACGAGGCACTCCTCAAAGCCATCGAGCAGGGAGACCCAGGCGCGGCCGAGAACACCGCCATCACCCACTTCGAACGGGAAGGCGCCCTCATCATCAACCAGCGATTGGCCATCCTCACCTCGGATCTGGCGGACCTGGCGGACCAGCGGTGAAGCCCATCGACGAGGTCCTGCAGTCAACCGCCCTGGCCCTGGGCCGGAGCCTCGAGCGCGTCTTCGCCGACCTGGCGGTGCTGGACAAGGCCACCACCGACATTCTTGCGGCGCCGGGGACGTCACGGACCAAACTCGAATCCCTGAGGCCCGTCGTTGAGGACATCGTCCTCAAGCACGGCGGCCTCGTGGACAGCGCCGGCGTCTCCGTTGCCCGCGGCCTCTTCAGCGACGCCGATGCGTGGCACCAGTGGTGGAGCCTCGTAGGGGGAAAGCTGGTGTTCATCCCCCACAATCTCAACCCCGCATCCATCAATTACTACGACTACACCGAGATGACCTGGTACGAGCGGCCCCTCGCGTCCGGCCGGCCCGAACTCATTGGCCCGTACATTGATTTCGGCGGCGCCGACATGAAGATCGTCACCGCGTCACGGCCGGTGCTGCATGAACAGCGGACAGTGGCGGTGGCGGGGGCAGACCTTTCGATGGAGTCCATCGAGAGGACCTTCCTGCTCAACCTCGGCCGCCGGGACGAGCACGTCGCGCTGATCACGGAAACCGGCAAGGTGGTGGCGTCCAACAGCGCCCGGTTTGCCCCCGGCACGCGCTTCGAGGGTCCGCACGGCGGCCCCGGGTCAGTTCCCGTGCCGGTGGCGGATCTCTCCACTGCCCCGTGGCGGCTTATTGTTGCCGGCTAAACCCACCGCTGGCTGCCCTTGTTCGGACAGCCAGCGGTAATGGCGAGACAGTGGTGATAGCGGGCTGGCTACTTCACCTCAGGTCCGTGTGACGGGCGTCTTCAGCCCGGTCCTGTGCCTTGCCAGGCGACGGCTCACCATGCAGCGCGGCAGCGTGGTGGTGGCCGGGGTGGTGCTCTTCGTACTCGATCTCCAGCTCGTCCGCGGAGGTGAGCCCGCTGGGCAGGTCAACGGTGTGGCGGGGGCCGGTGTAGGTGTGCTTGACCCGGATCTCCCAGGCCAGCCAGAGAAGCAACAGGGTTCCGCCCACCACCAGCGGCGTGTAGTTCACGAACTTCCAGTCGAACTCGGGGTTCCACGGGACACCGCCCGGGGAGCTCGGCAGGAGGGCGATTACCGTGGTCAGTGCAATCTCCAGCACTGCGATAATGCCGAGCCACTTGTAGTTGCGGCCCAGGTGCCAGGAGCCGCGCCGGAAGGCGGAGCCCTTGCGGAGGCGCTGGTAGATCGGAATGCCGAAGGCCAGGTACAGGCCAACGACGCCAATGGAGACCACCGCGTTGAAGGCCACGGGAACGGGGGCGCCGTTGATGTCCACCGGCACGAGGGCGGGCAGGGTCAGGATGATCGCCAGGACGGCAACCAGGGCCACGCTGTACAGCGGCACGCCGCTCTTGTTCAGGCGGGTCCAGAGGCGGGCGCCGGGTACAGCGCCGTCGCGGCTGAAGGCGAAGAGCATGCGGGTGGTGGAGGTCATGCAGGCCATGGCGCAGAAGCACTGTCCCACGGTGGAGATCACCAGCACGGTGCTCACCCACGGGCCGCTCAGCGCCTGGTTGAGCACGGTGACCACGCTGCCGCCGCTGGCGGTGACGGCGTCGGCGTCCTGGACGGCGAAGAGGATGCCCAGCAGCAGGATCCAGCCGCCGATGGCCGAGTAGAGGATGGCCTGCCAGATGCCGTTGGCGGCGGAGTTGGAGGCGCCCTTGGTCTCTTCGGACATGTGGCAGGAGGCGTCGTAGCCGGTGACGGTGAACTGCGGCAGGATCACGGCGAGCGGAAGCACGAGGAAGAGGAAGCCCATGCCGGTGGTGTCGCCGTCGAACCATCCGGAGTTGTTGATCCGCTGGGTGAACACGTCAGCCATGCTGGCGTGCCGTTCCGGCACGAATATGATGATGGCGATGATCGCCACGGTGCCGATGACGTGCCACCAC
Source organism: Arthrobacter sp. NPDC056493 (assembly GCF_042795115.1). Classification (NCBI taxonomy): domain Bacteria; kingdom Bacillati; phylum Actinomycetota; class Actinomycetes; order Micrococcales; family Micrococcaceae; genus Arthrobacter; species Arthrobacter sp. NPDC056493. Next base: position 13,766 of record NZ_JBHTSL010000033.1, read on the forward strand.
ACCGAGATGTTGTTGAAGATCGCCAGCAGGTGGCTGGAGAAGATCGAGAGCAGGGTGACCACCACCAGAACGCCGATGAAGATCAGGAACACGCGGGTCAGCGAGTACCCGTCGGCCCAGGCCGAGCTGAATGAGGACAGGGTCACGTCGATGAACGTGGCGCAGCCGTACGAGACGGCGGCGACGATGGCCAGCAGGCCCAGGAAGTCCAGCCAGCCGGTGAAGTAGCTGGACCGGAGGCTGCCGAGCTTGGCCGCCCAGTAGTACATGCCGCCCGAGGTGGGCATCGCCGAGACGAGCTCCCCCATGCACAGGCCCACCACGAGGATGAGTGCGCACACCACCGGCCAGCCCCAGCTGATGGCCATGGGGCCGCCGTTGTTCCAGCCGATGAAGAAGCTGATGAACGGGCCGCTGAGGATGGAGATGACGGAGAAGGAGATGGCGAAGTTGGAAAAGCCGGACCACGAACGCTTGAGTTCGGGCTTGTAGCCCATATCAGCGAGGATTTCGTCGTCGGACCTTTGTGAATCGGACCGCTGTGATTGGGTGACAGACATGGCAGGAAGTCCTTGGGTCTTGAGGGCCTGGAGCCGATGGTTTGGACGGGAGGGCGGGCGTCTACATTGACGTCAGTCCGCCGTCGATGGGAAGGAGCTGCCCGGTGATGTACCGGGCCCAGTCCGAGGCGAGGAATACCACCGCGGGGGCGATGTCCTCCGGTGTCCCCTGGCGCCCCAAGGGTACCTGCGTTCCGACGAGCTGACCGAGTTCCTCGGTATCGAGGTGGCCGAGCACGGGGTCGTTGAAGCCTGTTTCAATCCATCCCGGGCACACGCCGTTGACGCGGATGCCATCCTTGGCGTACTCAATCGCCAGCTGCCGGGTAAGGTTCACCAGCGCGCCCTTGGATGTGTTGTAGGCAACGAGGTCCGGCTCCCCGATGAGGCCGGAAACGGACGCCGTGATGACGATCGCGCCCGACTTCTGCCTGATCATCTGCGGGAGTACCGCCCGCACCGTCAGGAACGTGCCGCGCACGTTGACCGTGAAGGTCCTGTCCCACTCATCCAGGGTCTGCGTCAGGGCGGTTCCCGCCATGAGCACGCCGGCGTTTGCGTGGACAACGTCCAGCCGGCCGTGCGTCCGGACAAAGTCATCGACGACGGCGGCCATCGCCTTTTCGTCGGTGACGTCGGCAACTGCGGCCACACCTTTATGGCCCGCGTCTTTGATGAGCTGCTCAGTTTCAGCGGCGCGTGCGAAGTCCATGTCGGAGGCCACCACCAGGGCGCCTGCCTCCGCCAGCGCCAAGGCGCTGGCGCGGCCGATTCCGTGGCCGGCTCCAGTCACCAGGGCCACCTGGCCGGTCAGGGTCAGGGCATTCATCAAGTACCTCCATGGGGGTTCTGGGTGGGGGCTGACGCATCGGGGTGATGCTGGTCACGCCGGGCGATTTCCTCTACTGTAGGGGGGCCCACCCTTCGAGGCAATAGATTTTAGTTTTAAAGGTTTTTGTCTGCTTCCCCCGCAACTTCGGCATCGCGGACTATAAAACATATATTCCTAAAGTATTGCTCTAATACCGGCTCCTGTGATCTACTTCATGCATCTCAAGCGCATCTCAAGCGAGGCACGACTGAAGCAGCCGCAGCAGTCGAGCTTGCCGAGGGTGCCGCTGCTGCAAGGCGATTCCGCTTTGGCTCAGCGGCAAGCGCACAGAGGTGTGCCGTGCTGCGTACCCAAGCAGCGGTGAGCGCACTGATATATCTGTTGACTGCGGTTTCGTCGACGTGCCTGTATTTGTAAACGTTGTGGCGCAGATCTCATGCAGATCTCAGGCTTGATGCGTCCGCTATCTCAAGGAACAAAGGATGAGCTTCAGTTTTGGCACAAAAGCTTCCCCGATCGCTCTCTCTGGTGAGGTTGTGGTCTCCGGGTTCGGCAAGAGTTATGGCGCGAGCCGCGTCTTGTCGGACGTGGATCTGGTGATGAGCGAGGGCGAGGTGGTCTCGATCATCGGCCCGTCGGGGGCGGGCAAGAGCACGTTCCTGCGCTGCCTGAACTATTTGGAAACGCCCACCGAGGGCACGATCGAAATCGGCGGAGCCCGCGTTGTTGCCGGCGGGAAGCTGCCGGACAAGGCAAGCCTGGACCACCTCCGGCGCGTGACCGGAATGGTCTTCCAAAGCTTCAACCTCTTCCCCCACCTCACGGTCATGGAGAACATCACCCTGCCCCAGCGCAAGGTGCTGGGCGCCAGCAAGGAACAGGCCCAGGAAACCGCAGAAAAGCTGCTCAAACGCGTCGGGCTCCCCGATAAAGCCACGGCCTATCCCGCCCGCCTCTCCGGAGGCCAACAGCAGCGCATCGCCATCGCCCGCGCCCTCGCACTGTCCCCGAAGGTCATGCTCTTCGACGAGCCCACCTCAGCCCTCGACCCCGAGATCGGCCTGGAGGTCCTCGCCGTCATGCGCGACCTCGCCGACGAGGGCATGACCATGCTCGTGGTCACCCACGAAATGCACTTCGCCCGCGACGTCTCAAACCGCATCATGGTCATGGGCAACGGCGGCGTCCTCGAGATCGGCCCCAGCGAACAGGTCATGTCGGACCCGCACAACGAACGCACCCGCCAGTTCCTCAAAGCCGTCCTGGACCGGTGACGCAATGATCACCCAACTGTTGTCCTCGATCGCCCAAGGCGTCGGACTCACCCTCTACGTCACCGGCGCATCCCTGGTGATCGGCGGCATCATCGGCCTCGTCCTCGTCGGCGCCGCCCGCTCCCCCATCGCGATCATCCGCACCATCGCCACCCTCTACATCAACATCGTCCGGGTCATCCCGCCCATCACCTGGCTGTTCCTGATCTACTTCGGCCTGCCCCAGTACTCGCTGCGACTGACCACCATCCAGGCCGCGATCATCGGATTCTCCATCATCGCCTCCGCCTTCATGGCCGAAATCTACCGCTCAGGTCTCCTGAGTATCCCCGACGGCCAGCGCGAAGCCGCCCATGCACTCGGGTTGGGCTCTGTCGCGACTGTCGGACACATCATCACCCCGCAGGCGTTCCGTGTCGCGCTGCCCGCCATCGCCACCTACGGCATCGGACTCCTCAAAGACTCCGCCCTGGCCTCCACCATCGGGGTACGGGAAATCACCTACTACGCCCAGCAGGGCGCGAAGCAGACCCACCAGGGCCTCCTCGCGTTCATCATTGCCGGGGTGCTCTACATCATCATCAGCCTCATCGTCGCCCTCGTCTCCCGCCGGGTCGACCTCACCCTGCGCCGGAAGATCGGAGTCGCGTGATGGACATGCTCACCCAATGGCTCGGCTGGCTGCCAGCCCTCGCCCCCGGACTCGTGGTCAGCCTCCAGCTCACCGGACTCTCACTGCTCTTCGGCTTCCCGCTCGGCCTGCTGTTCGCCGTCATGGCAGCCGCGAAACCCGCACCCCTGCAGTGGATCTCGTTCCTGTTCGTGGAGATCGGGCGGGGCCTGCCCGCCCTGGTGCTGCTCTACCTGCTCTACTTCAGCCTCCCCGACGCCGGCATCACCCTGACCTCACTGACCACGGCGATCATCGCCCTGACCTGGAACACCGGCGCGTACGCCTCAGAATACTTCCGCGCAGGGATCGCCTCGGTACCCCTGGGACAAAAAGAAGCCGCACTCACCTCCGGGCTCCGCGGCTGGACCGGGTTCCGGCTCATCATCCTGCCCCAGGCGCTCCGGATCTCCACACCGCCCCTGGCCGGGCTCGCCGTCCTCGTCTTCCAAGGCAGCGCACTCGCCTTCGTGATCTCCGTGCCGGAACTGATGTCCAAGGGGTTCGAGATCGCCTCCATCACCTTCGAATACCTCAGCGTCTACCTCCTCACCGCCGTGATCTACGGCTCCCTCACCCTCGTCTTCCTCGGCCTCGTCCGGCTGCTGGAACACCGCCTCGGCCGGCACCTGCAACGCAACTGAACCCCCAATCCACCCACCCCGCTCCACTCCTCCCGGGCACTCCGCCCAACCACCTCAGCAAAGAAAGAAAAACCATGTCACGTACTCCCCGTACCCTCGCGCGCGCATTTTCCGCCGGCAGCGCCGCCGGCCTGCTCGCCATCTCCCTCACCGCCTGCGGCGGCAGCGACACCAGCAGCGTCGCATCCGACTGCAAGCCGGCCCACGCCGGCCTCAAAACCCTCAACCAGGGCGAGCTCACCGTCGCCAGCTACGACTATGCACCCGCCACGATCCTTAACGGCGAGAACGTCACCGGCATGGAGGGTGACCTGATCAACGAGATCGCCAAGCTCGAGTGCCTCAAAGTCACCGTGAGCACTTCGGGCGGCGCAGGTGCGGTCATCCCGTCCGTGCAGTCCAAGCGCGTCGACATCGGCTCGGGCAACTGGCTCCGCACCAAGGAACGGACCAAGATCGTCTACATGAGCACACCGCTGTGGAGTGATCCCCAGGCGATCGTCTCCACCAAGGGCCTGACCAGCAACGACCTCGAGGGTAAAAAGGTTGGCTCGGTCGCCGGCAACCTCTGGAACGACAGCATGCAGAAGTGGCTTGGAGACAACTTCAAGATCTACCAGGACGACGAGTCCATCTACGCAGACCTCAAAGCCGGCCGCATCGACGCGCTCGTGGCATCCTCCGCATCCGCCAACTACCGGTTCAAGGACGCCCCCATCGAGGGTGCCAAGGTGATCGACGTCAAGCCGAACCCGCGCGTCCCTCAGTTCGCTGCGGTCGGCCAGGTCATGTTGCCGTCCAGCCTCGACAACGACACGCTCGGCAAGGCGCTGGACGAGGACATTAAGAAGCTGCGCGAAGACGGCACCATCAAGAAGCTGCTCGGGAAGTACGGGATCGACGCAGCAGTCGGAGAGCCGGGCGCACCCAGCGAACTCTGACGGGAGCGTCGTTCTGCATCACGGCGGCGCTGGATGTCCTATCCGGCGCCGCCCTGATGACGGTCCAAAGGCGCCGAAACGGTGCTCTAGATTTTTTTCGGGTATTAAGCAAGCGAGGGAGCATGCACATGAGCGGCATCGTTGTTGTTGGGGTCGATGGCAGTGATACGGCGAGAAAGGCTGCGGAGGCCGCGAGAGACCTCGCCACAGCGCTGGGCGCGACCCTCCATGTGGTGTCAGCCTTCGACAGTGACCGCACCGACGTCTTCGGCACCGGCAGCAGTAAATGGCTCGTTTCGGACGCCGACAAGGCCGAACACGTTGCCAGGGCCGTAGCCGACACCCTGGGCGGGGACATCAGGATCACCTACGCTGCGGCCTCCGGCAGGCCGGCGGATGCCCTCATCAGGGAAGCGCTGAGCAAGGAAGCCCGGCTCATTGTGGTGGGCAACCGCAGGATGCGGGGCATCGGCCGCGTCCTGGGCAGCGTGGCCAACAGTGTTGCTCACAGCGCGCCCTGCGACGTCTACATAGCCAACACCTACGAGGACTAGACACTTACCCGCGGCGAAGAGAGACAAGGGCCGCGGAATCCGAAAAAAAGATTTTCCACTAGGAGCCCAAATTGCACGACGTGATAATTGTTGGCGGCGGTGCCGCGGGACTTGGCACTGCGTACTTTCTGCGCGACTCAGGGCTGGACGTCCTCATCCTGGAGTCCGGCCATGACATCGGTGGCCGGTCGCACACAGTGCAGCTTGCCGGAACGTCGGCCAATTCCGGCGCCATGTTCGTTTACAAGGGAACAAAGTCAGAGGAGCTCGTCAGCGAGCTGGGGATCCAGACCGTCCCCTTCCTCCCGGAAACGTATGGCATCCATGTCAACGGCAAGACCGTGGTGGCAGAAACCAACGAGGATGTTGTGGCCGGGCTCAATCTCACCGAGTCCGAGAAGACCGAGCTGATCAAGTTCATTGATACCTCCCTCTCGGAATACCAGGACTATGTCGATGACAGGACTTCAGCCGGAGAACTCGACCGGCTTTCCGGTGAGACAGTCGCTGAACGGATCGCAGGCCTCCAGCCCGCTGTCCGGGACATCATTGCCACCGCTATCCGTGGGGGCGCCGTGGGCGACCCGGCCAATCTCTCAGCGAAGTACGCCCTCCGCTATTTCGCCAGCTACCTGGCCCGGGAGAAGAACAACCGCCTCTTCGCCTTGGACGGCATGCAGGCCATTCCGCGAGCCATTCTGGAGCGCCTGCCGGAGCACACTGTCCGCTACAACTCCCAAGTAACGGACGTGGCTCTGCTCGAGGAGGAAGGCGTCTACGAAGTTTCGGTGACGGGCGAGGACCGTGAAGAGAAGCTGACTGCCAGGCATGTGGTGCTGGCCGTTCCCGCACCTGTCGTTCCGGACGTCGTCAGGAACCTGCCCGGCTGGAAGACGTCGGCGCTCAACAGGGTCGCCAGCCCTGGAAGTACCACGCTTAATATCGTTGCGGACATTGAAGGGCTCCCGGAGTTCAAGGACTGGGCCTTCATCGTGACGGTCGGCATGCCCTTCGACGCCATCATCAACCCTGTCCCCGGAGGAACTGAACACACTTCCCAAGCGAACATTCTGCAACTGACCTGCTACGGAAATTCCTCGGGCTATCTGCCCGGGTTTGGCGACGACGAAGACAGAATCGGCGAGTGGATGGAAGACGTGTTCACCGTGGCCCCGCAGCTGCGGGGCCGGATCCTCGGTGTCCACGCCCAGACCTGGCAGCATTGTTTCGCATTGCTCAGCCCGGAACGCGCAGGCGCCCTTCCTGAGCTTCAGCGTTCCGTCGGATCGCTGCATTTCGCGGGCGACTATACGTCGGAGACGGCCGGTACCCACGGGGCTTACACAGAAGCGGAACGGGTTGCTTCCCTGATTCGGGCCTCCCTGAAACCAACAGGCTAGCGGCGCCACAGCGGCATGGGCCCTCATCCGGGTCCATGCCGCTGATTTTGGCTTCGCGGGCCTTATTTTGCTTCCAGGCCGCGGCCAACAGCCGCCTCCAGGAAATCCTCATTCGATATGACAACCTCGCCACTCGGATTTGGTGCTACCTCCTGGACAAACTCCCCTCTGTAGCCGGCCATATCAGGGAGAATTCCGTTCTTCTCAGGGCAATCGCTGACGGTGACGCGGATCTCGCTGCCTCACTTGCCGGGGAAAGCATTGCGGAATTCGAAACCATAGTCCGGAAGGTCCTTTAGGCCGTCGTTTCAACCCTCAGCTCCTGCAGCAAAGACGCGGCGGCTGCCCGGGACGATTCGGGATTCTGGCCTGTGATGAGCAGTCCGTCCTGGACCACGTGGGAAGCCAAATCCGGTCCACGCGAGAAGAACCCGCCCTTGGCCGTGAGCTCATCCTCCACCAGGAAGGGCACCACTTCTGTGAGTCCAATGGCTTCCTCCTCGGAGTTGGTGAACCCGGTGACTTTCCTGCCGTGAACCAGTGGACGTCCGTCCTGGCCCGTGACGTGCCGCAGGGCTCCGGGCGCATGGCAAATGAGCGCCACGGGTTTGTCGGAGCGGGCAAAACTCTGTATCAAGGCGATGGAGGTTTGGTCCTCCGCCAGGTCCCGCCTTCTGACGAAAGGAACACCATGGCTCACACCATCATCGCCACCTGGACTGCCATGCCCGGAGAGGGCGAGCACATCGCAGATGTCCTCTGGGAGCTGGGCCCGGGAATCAGGGCCGGACCGAAGAACCTCATGTTCCATGCCCAGCGGAGCCTGGACGATCCGGACACCTTCGTGATGTACGAGAAATACACCGATGCGACCCGCCCGCCCAACTGACTCGCAGTTGTTGTCCTTTTGACGCGTGAAAACGACAACAACTGCGAGTCAGTTGGGCTGGTTCCCATTCAGGCGACGTTCCAGGGGTGGTTCAGCGCAGCTTGCTGAAGAACTCCCGGATGTCGTCGACGAGCAGGTCGGGGGCCTCCATGGCGGCAAAGTGACCGCCGCGGCTGAATTCGGACCAGTGCACCACAGTGTGTTCGAGCTCGAGGGTGCGCCGGATGGACACGTCCATGGGGAAGACCGCGACCCCGGTCGGCACCGTGGAACGTTCACTCGCGCCCCAGGCTCCGGCGTGCGCGGTCTCGTAGTAGCTGTTGGCCGAGGATCCGGCGGTGCCGGTCAGCCAGTAGAGCATCACATTGGTGAGCAACAGATCCCGGTCCACCGCGTCCTCGGGCAGTTCGGCGGCCGGATCGGTCCACTCCTTGAACTTCTCCACGATCCAGGCCAGCTGCCCCACCGGGGAGTCGTGCAGCCCGTGCGCCAGGGTCTGCGGACGGGTGATCTGGATCATCATGTAGCCGGACTGCTCTGTCTTAAGATACTGCAGGTGATCCAGCCGCGCCCGCTCGGCCCCGGTCAGCTCGCCCGCCTCGCCCGGGTTGACCCCGGTGAACGCGGAGAGCCCGTTCGCGTGCACTCCGACCACCTTGTCCGGGTTGAGCCGGCCGAGCCCCGGAGAGATGACCGCGCCGGTGTCCCCGCCCTGCGCGCCGTAGCGGCTGTAGCCGAGGCGGTTCATCAGCTCAGCGAAGGCCCGGGTCACCCGGTTGGTGTCCCAGCCAGTCTCGCCGGTGGGTCCGGAGAATCCGCTGCCGGGGATCGACGGGATCACCAGGTGGAACGCGTCCGCCGGGTCTCCGCCATGTGCCCTGGGGTCTGTCAGCGGGCCGATGATGTTAAGAAACTCCACGATCGAGCCGGGCCAGCCATGGGTCAGGATCAGCGGCAGCGCGTCCGGCTCGGGCGAGAGGACGTGCAGGAAGTGGATGTTCTGCCCGTCGATCTCGGTGGTGAACTGCGGGTACTTGTTCAGCTCCCGCTCGTAGACGCGCCAGTCGTAGCCGTCGCGCCAGTACTCGGCCAGTTCCTTGAGGTAGCCCACCGGCACCCCGCGGCTCCAGCCGGCACCGGGCAGGTCCGCGGCCCACCGGGTTCTGGCGAGCCGGTCGCGCAGGTCGTCCAGGTCAGCCTGGGGAATGTCGATGGTGAAGGGCCGGATCTCTGTGTTGTTCTCCATACCAATAACTCTAGGAACCGGTTAGGTCAGATCCGGTCCTAGGACTATGGCAGACTTCAGATCATGTGGGAAACCTCGGCACGGCTGCTGCGACTGCTCGCCCTCCTGCAAACCCGACGCGACTGGTCCGGCACCGAACTGGCCGAGCGACTGGCGATCACTCCACGAACGGTGCGCCGCGACATCGACCGGCTTCGCGGCCTCGGCTACCCCGTCATGGCCACCGCCGGCACCGCCGGTTACCGGCTGGGTGCCGGTGCGGACCTGCCGCCGCTGCTGCTCGACGACGACGAAGCCGTCGCGGTCGCGATGGGCCTGCGCACGGCCGCCGGCGGTTCGATCACCGGCATCGAGGAGACCTCAGTGCGGGCGCTGGCCAAGCTCGAACAGGTACTTCCGTCCCGGCTGCGCCACAGGATCAACGCCCTGCAGTCGATGGTGGTGCCGATGGCCAACTCCGGCCCCACCGTCGACCCGGGCACCCTCACCGCCATCGCCGCCGCCTGCCGCGACTCGCTGCGCCTTCGCTTCGACTACCGCACCCACGACGGAACCAGCAGCATCCGCACTACCGAGCCGCACCGGGTGGTGCACGCAGGCCGGCGCTGGTACCTCATCGGCTGGGACGTCGACCGCCAGGACTGGCGCACCTACCGCGTGGACCGCCTCGATCCGCGCACGCCCGCTGGCCCCCGGTTCACGCCGCGCACCCCGCCTGACCCGGATATCAGCACCTATACCTCGCGGGAGATCTCCACGTCCGCCTACCGCTACCAGGCCCGGTTCACCCTGTATGTCAGCGCCGAGACCGCGGCGGAGCGGATTGCCCCCACCACGGGAGCGCTGGAGCCGATCGACGAGCACAGCTGCACCCTGCGGGCCGGGTCCAACTCGCTGGATGAGTTGGCCATCTACGTGGCATCCAAAGGGTTCGACTTCCAGGTGCACGAACCGCCGGAGCTCGTGGCGCACATCAGGTCGCTGGCAGCCCGGCTCGCCAGCGCGACCGGCTGATACCCCGGCCCGGCCCGGCAGGGGGCATGCGTCTCGCGGGCAACGTTCGGCGGGCCACCCACAGGTTCCATGGGAACCCAAGGTGACCCGCCGCCGTCGTACCTCCAAGAACGTCAGTCGTTGATCAGCTCAGCGGCAGCGCCCACGGGCGCCACGGCGTCGCGGACCTTCTTGCCGCGGGCATATCCCACGAGTCCCAAGGCCAGGATGCACCCGAGTGTGCCGAGTGCGAAGGCCTCGAAGGTGAACTGCGGGACGCCCCAGGTTGCCTCGAAGTCGTACTCCAGGCCGAAGAGGACCTCGAGTGTTCCGGGGAAGACCGCCACCCACGAGCCGATCAGGATCCAGGCAAAGCAAATGGCACCCAGAATGCGGAAACCGGCGTCCGGGACGGGAACCTTGAAGGGCCTGTCGGCGAGGGGGTATTTGCTCCGCAGCCGGACCGCGGCTGGGACAGCAAAGAGGTAGCTGAGCAGGAACGTTGAGATGGCGATGGACAGGACCACGCCGAACAGTGCGCTGCTGGTTCCGCTGAGCTGCATGGCCGCGAGCATGAACAACGTGGCCACCACCCCGGAGAGCGTGTTGACCCGGATCGGGGTACCCAGCCTGGGGTGAAAGCGGCCGAAGAAGCCTCCGAAGAAGGAGCCGTCGGCGGCTGCCATGGCTTGCATCCGGTCGCTGATGATCATCCATGCTGCGCCCTGTGACACCAGGACGAAGCAGAAGATCACCGCCGAAATGGCCAGCATGACCTCAGCGGCCGGGCCGAACACCGTGTAGACGGTGGCCACTGCGCCGAACAGGCCGCCGATGCCCGTGATCCTGTCGAGCGGCACCACCAGGAGAATGGCCAGGATCGGCAGGAGGTAGCTCGCGGCGGCGATCATCGAGGAGCGGGCCACCGAGACGGGAACATCCTTGGCCGGGTTCTTCATCTCCCCCGCGGCGCTGTTGCCGGACTCGAAGCCAAGGAACGAAAAAAGCAGCAGCGGGGTGACGCCGAGGAAGCCGGCCAGGGTGGGCGAAAAGAAGCCGAGGTCCAGTCCGTTGAAACCGTGCTGCAGCCCGTAGACCATGGTGACGATAATGAAGAAGGTCAGGAACGCGACCTTGAGGATGGCTCCGAGCGAGGGCAGCCATTTACCGTGCTTCAGGCTGACGATGGCTGAGGTCACCGTAATCCAGATGAAGCCCAGCTTGAACATGTAGTCGCTGACGCTGCCGGCCTCCACATGGCCCACGTATTCGGACCATGTTTCCACTGCCACGAACGCCATGGCGCCGCCCACCCAGACAGGCTGCGTTACCCAGGTGAAAAGGGACGTGATAGCTGCGACAACCCGGCCGAAGGCCATCCTGGTCCAGACGTACACGCCACCTTCTTCGGTGAACGCGCCGCCGGTCTCCGCGAAGATGAGGCCATAAGGAACCATGAAAGTGATGGCCAGGATGAGGGTCCAGGTGAAGGTTTCCCCGCCAAACCCGGAGACCTGGCCGAGGACCTCCACCGAGATGACGGCCGCCACCACCAGCAACAGGATGTCGAAGCGGCCGAGGGATTTCTGCAGATGCTGGCTTTGCTCTTGGGCAAGGCGCGTTGAGGCTATTGGCTGATCCATGATCGGTCCTTTGCTACTGCTTAAGTTTGCTACTGCGCGAGAAGGGTGGGAAAGGCGCCGTCGTGGAGGCGGCTGTAGACAGCGCGGCCTTCGGCGGACCCTTGTTCGATCGATTTCATGGCGGTGTCCTTCCTCAGCCGAACTGGATCCACGTGGTCTTCGGCGCCGTGTAATTATCGAAGGCGTGCAGGGACAGGTCGCGGCCGAATCCGGACTGTTTGAAGCCCCCGAACGGCGTGGTGTTGCCCAGTGCGTCCACGGTGTTCACGGAGACTGTTCCAGCGAGCAGCTCCCCCGCCACCCGGTGGGCCCGGGACAGGTTCGAGGTCCACAGGGATGCCGCCAATCCATAGTCTGTGGCGTTCGCCAGCCGCACCGCTTCGTCCTCCGTGTCGAAGGCGTGCAACACGGCCACGGGCCCGAAGATCTCCTCGCGGTGGACATCGTGCCCGGCCCCCAGACCGCCCAACAAGGTGGGCTCCAGGTAGGCATCAGAGCCCCGGATCTCACGCCGCTCACCGCCGAAAAGCACTTCACCCTCGGTGCGGCCGCGCACGATCCAGCGTTCGACGTCGTCAGTGTGGGCACTGCTGATCAGCGCACCGTTTCCTGCCAGGCCGGCGAGCGGATCCTCCGGCCGATAGGCGGCCGCGGCGGCAGCCAGCAACGCAGCGAACTCGTCATGGACACCCCGCTGGACCAGGATGCGCGAATTGGCGGAGCAGACCTGGCCCTGGTTGTAGAAGGCGCCGAAGGCTGCCTTCGCCGCGGCAGTGGCGAGGTCGGCCGTGTCAGCAAAGACGATGTTGGAACTCTTGCCGCCGGCTTCGAGGCTGAGCCGCTTGAGATTGCTGCGGCCGGAGGCCTCCAGCAGGGTTCGGGAGACGGCGGTGGAGCCGGTGAACGCCAAGGCGTCGACGTCCATGTGCTGCGCCAGGGCCGCGCCCACTTCCCGGCCCGTGCCGGTGACGATGTTCAGGACCCCGTCCGGCAGCCCGGCTTCAGCGGCCAATTCGGCAAGGCGCAACACGCTCAGGGACGTCTGCTCGGCCGGCTTGAGCACCAGCGTATTTCCGGAGGCGAGCGCCGGAGCCAGCTTCCAGACCGCGATTTCGAGCGGGAAGTTCCACGGCACAATGGCGGCCACCACTCCCAAGGGCTCGCGCGTCACCAGCGCGGTGGCCCCGGGCGGGACGGCAGGCAGTTCCCCGCTTTGCTTGTCCGCCGCCTCGGCGTACCAGCGCAGCGTGGAAATGGCACCGGGGACATCCACGGTGGTGGTTTGCAGGATTGGCTTCCCGCTGTCCAATGTCTCCAGAAGTGCCAGTTCGTCGGCATGCTTCTCCATCAGGTCGGCCAGGGCCAGCAGCAGGCCCTTCCTCTTTTCGGCCCCCAGGCGGGACCACGCCGGGAAGGCGCGCCGGGCCGCGGCCACCGCGCGATCGACGTCGGCGGTGCCGCCGGCAGCCAACTCAGCGAGGACGCGGCCATCTATGGGGCTGGTGACGGGCCGGGAATGTTGTTCGCCCGCGGATGCGCGGCGGCCGTCGATGAAGGCCCTGCCGTCGATTGCCAGGGCGTTAGCCCGGCCGTGCCAGTCAAGGGAAAGCGTGGCGGAAGTGCTGTTCATAATGGCTCCTGGGGTTGGTTTATCGGGGGCGGTTCAGTGCGTGGTTGTTAGTGTTCGACGGCGGCACGGACTGCGGTGCCGACAGTTCCGGGCGGCTTGCCCCGGGTCAGGCGGAGGGCCGCTGAAGCACTCATGAGGCACAGCAGTTCAACGGCAATGAGGGTCAGCATGGCCCGCTCATGGCCAGGCGATGATGCGGGGCCACCATTGCCGTGATGGCCCGCGGCGCCGGGCGCCACCATCAGGACCAGATGGATGAGGATCATGGCGGCACTCATCGCCAACAGATGCCCGGCAGCACGCCCGGCGCAGAGCCGCCCGCCCACCAGCGGTGCGGCGCAGGCCAGGCAGGCGGCACCCATGGCAGCCATCCACCAGGCCATCGCTCCCGCCGCACCGCTGGCGGCCGCCAGCACATGGGCGGCGGCACTCCCCGCTGCAGCGGTACCGACTATGCCGGCTGGAATGAGGGCGCCCGGGAAGGGTGCAAGGGGTGAACGGGTTCGCTGGTCCATGGTTCTCCTGGCTCCCCGGCGTGCTGTGGGTCCGTGTTGGTCCGTGCTGTGGAGGCAGGGACTTTACGCCGGGCTTGTGAAGTGGCTAACATCAAAGCGTTGGTTGAACAGTTGTACCATCAAAAATCGACTTCAGGAAGTGCCATGACCCTTCAGACCACCCACTTGGCCCCGCCGCTGCAGGCCCCGTTGGCGCAGCACCCGCTCGAGCAGCTCTCGGCCCGGGAAATCCACGAGGCCCGCCGGATCTTGGCGGCGGCCGGTCTCGTGGCCGACACCACCCGTTTCGCATACCTCGGCCTGTTTGAACCGCCGAAGAGTGACCTTCAAGGAGACGCCGTTGATGCCGTCCGCCTGGTCCGGGCCATGCTCTGGGATGCGCCGCTGTCACGTTCCCTCGACGTACGCCTCTCCCTGACCGCCGGCCAAGTCCTTGATCAGCGCGAGCTGAACCCGGAAATCGACGGTCAGTTGCCCGTCCTCCTGGAGGAATTCGGGATCATCGAGGACATCCTGGCCGAAGACCCGCAGTGGAACGCAGCCCTTGCAATCCGCGGCCTGACCCCGGCGCAGGTCCGCGTCGCACCCCTGTCGGCGGGTGTCTTCGAGTACGGAAACGAGGAAGGCAAGCGGCTGCTGCGGGGCTTGGGATTCCGCCAGGACCACCCGGCAGACCACCCGTGGGCACACCCCATCGACGGCCTGGTGGCCTTCGTGGATGTGGAAAACCGGCGGGTCAACCACCTGATCGACGACGGCCCGGTCCCGGTCCCGGAGGTCAACGGCAATTACACGGACCCCGCGATCCGCGGCGAGCTCCGCACTGACCTGTTGCCGATCGAGATCACGCAGCCCGAGGGCCCCAGTTTCACCCTGGAAGGCAACCACCTTACCTGGGCGGGCTGGGACCTGCGCGTGGGCTTCGACGCCCGCGAAGGGCTGGTTCTCCACCAACTCCACCACTCGCACAAGGGACGGAGGCGCCCGGTGGTCCACCGTGCATCGATCTCCGAAATGGTGGTCCCGTACGGCGACCCCTCCCCCTACAGGAGCTGGCAGAACTACTTCGACTCCGGCGAATACCTGGTGGGCCGCGACGCGAACTCACTCAAGCTCGGCTGCGACTGTCTGGGCGACATCACCTACATGTCCCCCGTGGTGGCGGATGACTTCGGCAATCCCCGCACCATCGAGAACGGCATCTGCATCCACGAGGAAGACGCAGGAATCCTCTGGAAACACACGGATGAGTGGGCCGGCTCCAACGAAGTTCGCAGAAACCGACGCCTGGTGGTCTCCTTCTTCACCACCGTGGGCAACTACGACTACGGCTTCTACTGGTACCTCTACTTGGATGGCACCATCGAGTTCGAAGCGAAGGCAACGGGCATCGTGTTCACGGCAGCGCTTCCGGACAAGGAATACGCGTACGCGTCGGAGATCGCCCCGGGCCTCGGCGCTCCGTACCACCAGCACCTCTTCAGCGCCCGGCTGGACATGATGATCGACGGCGACGTAAACCGTGTTGAGGAACTGGACCTCGTGCGCCTGCCGAAAGGCCCCGGTAACCCACACGGCAATGCGTTCACGCAGAAGCGCACCCTGCTGGCCCGCGAATCGGAAGCTGTGCGCGACGCCGATGGCGCCAAAGGCCGTGTGTGGCACATCAGCAACCCGGACTCGCTGAACCACCTCGGCCACCCGGTGGGCTACACGCTCTACCCGGAAGGCAACCCCACCCTGGCCATGGCGGATGATTCCTCGATCGCCTCCCGGGCTGCCTTCGCCCGGCACCACCTCTGGGTGACACGTCACGCGGAGGAGGAGCTTTACGCGGCAGGCGACTTCGTCAACCAGCACCCGGGCGGCGCCGGGCTTCCCGCCTACGTGGCACAGGACCGCGACATCGACGGGCAGGACCTGGTGGTGTGGCACTCCTTCGGACTGACCCACTTCCCGCGCCCGGAGGACTGGCCCATCATGCCCGCGGACACCACCGGCTTCACCCTGAAGCCGCACGGCTTCTTCGACGAGAACCCCACGCTGAACGTGCCGCCGTCGGCAGCCGGCCACTGCAGCACCGGAAGCGAAGGCGCGAATGCCGCCCCGGGAGGTACCGCCGTCGGGCATTCCGGTCCGGGCCACTGCGCGCATTGAACCTGCGGCCCTGAATCCGGTCCACACCGCGGGGGCGCGCAGGCGCGTCCCCGCGGTGGTAGGGTGCTCACGGTCCCAGCCATGAACCGCCTCGAACGAAGGAGCAGCATGCCCCGCTTGGTCGATCACCGGGAACGGCGCCGTTCCATCATCGAGACCACGTGGCGGCTGATCGCGGGGCAGGGCATCGAGAATGCCAGCATGCGGGACATTGCCCGGGAATGCGGATACGCGGCACCGGGCGTGCTGGCTTATTACTTCCCCAGCAAGGACGCCCTGCTGCTGGCCTCGTACCAACTGATCTGCGAGCGCACCAACGAACGAATCGCAGCGGGCACTGCCGGACGCCGGGGTCTTTCGGCGCTGCGCAGCCTCTGTCTGGAAATCATTCCGGCGGATCCCCTCACCGTGGTCGAGGCCCGTGTGGCGGTCTCCTTCTGGCAGCGCGCGCAGACGGAGGACGCCCTGCGCGCCGTCGGGCGGGACGCCTTGCTGCATTGGCGCGGCCTGGTGATGGGCTTCCTCGCCCAGGCAGAGCACGACGGCGAATGCGAACCTTTGGCCGATCCGGATGCGGTTGCCGATGAGCTGCTGAACATCATGATGGGCCTGCACGTGACAGCCATGCTGGATCCGGATGCCGTCACAGGTTCGCGGCAGCGTCACCTGATAGAGCGGGCGCTGGCGCGGCTAGCCGCCGGACAGCCTGGCTCATAGGGCGCCGGACACCGCCGTAGCCCGGGTTCAGACTCTGAGCCCGGGCTACGGATTGCTTGTTGGTTGTGTCAGTGACGAATGGGCGCGTTGGCGGCCGGCGCGGTTTGGCGGGGTGCCGCGTGGATGTCCTCTTCGCCGAGAAGGTCCTTGCCCTTGCTTTCCTTCATGCTCAGCACGGCAGCCAACCCCACCAGGCCAACGAGAATGAGGTAGAACGCAGGCATCATTTCGTTGCCGGTCCGGGCAATGAGCCAGGTCAGGACGTACGGTACGGTGCCCGCAAAGATGGCGGCAGTGACGCTGTACGCGACCGAGAGGCCGGTCTGCCGCGTCCGGGTTGGGAAGAGTTCCGCTGCCGCCGCCGCATGGACGCCGAGGATAAGGGCCAGAATAGTGCCCAGGCCGATGGTGCTGACGATGCCCGCCCAGGGTGCGCCGGAGTGCATGATCAGGAACAGCGGATAGGCCAGCACCACCAGGGAAATGGCGGCTGCGATCAGGACCGGCCTCCGGCCGACCCGGTCAGAAAGCGCGCCCACCAACGGTACAAGGATGAGCCCGGCCACGGATGCGGCGGTGGAGAGCAGGGCGGCCGTGCCGGCGTCGAAGCCCAGGACCTTTTCCTGATAGGTCAGGAGGTACACGAGCACAACGTAGAAGGTCACGTGCATCATGATCTCCAGGCCGCTCATCTGGAGCAGCTGCTTCCAGTGCCGGGTGAACACCTCCTTGACCGGGCTCTGGGGGACGTTGTCCACCTGCTCGAGTGAGCGGAATTCGGGAGTGTCCTCGATCTTGGAGCGGATGTAGAAGCCGATGATGCCCATCGGAACTGCGATCAGGAACGGAATCCGCCAGCCGCCGTCGGCAATGGTTTGAGCGTCCATGACGCTGGTCAGGACGAAGACCACCAGCGACGCCGCCAGGAAGCCGAGGAGGCTGCCGAACTCGAGCCAGCTGACGCCGAAACCGCGGTGCTTCCTGGGCGAGTACTCTGCGAGGAACGCCGCCGCGCTGCCGAATTCGCCGCCTGCGGCGAGCCCCTGCACCACACGGGCCGCGACGAGCAGGACGGGCGCCCACAGCCCGATCGCGTCGTAGGTAGGCAGGAGTCCGACCACCAGCGTCGCCGCGCTCATCGAGAGGATGACGATGGAAAGCGTCTTTTTGCGTCCAATCCTGTCGCCCAGTGTTCCAAAGACGAGGGCGCCCAGGGGACGAACTCCGAAGCTGATGGCGAAGACCGCGAAGACTGAAAGCAGCGCCGCTGTGCTGTCCTGCTGGGGGAAGAAGACGACGGCGATGGTGGAGGCGAGATAGGCGTAGATGGCCCACTCAAACCAGTGGACAAAGACGCCGATGGAACCGGCAGTAACGCTGGTGCGCAAGCCCTTCCGGCTGATCTGCCCCTCGATGTTATTGGTGTTCACAGTTCCTCCTGGAGGAAAAGATCCGATGCTGGGATGGGGAGAGCGAGCCCACGGTGGTCGACATTGACCGACCTGCAGAACTGCGCCGCCAGGCCACGTGACTTGAGTCACGCCCGAATGCTGGCATAACCATTCTCGAATGGTGCCGTTCAATCTGTCGAATAGATTTTTTACACAAACTGCATCTGCAGATCAGATGCGGTTTTGCAGGAACCTCAGGTACGCGCCGATTTTGCCGCAACTATTTGGTGCCTGACCGCCTGGGCTACCGCCCGGACCCTGGCGGTTGGGCGATGGGACTTCAGGTGGGCCAGAACGGTCTTCAGTTCAGGCACATCGTCGCGGATTTCGACGGCGGCCAGCCGGCCGCCGTCGTACGTCAGCTGGTGCTGGGGCCGCTGGTGAAGGATTGAGTAGCCCAGCCCCCGGGCGACGAATGTCCGGACGGTTTCATAGCTGGCGGAGCGGAATCGGATGTCCGGCTCCTGGCCGCCCAGGCGGGCAATGGAAAGCATGAGGTCACGCGTATGGGGAAGGTCCAGCAGCACGAAGGACTCCCCGCTCAGCGCCGACAGCGGCACACTTTCCTTCCCGGAAAGCTTGTGGTCCGGCGGAAGCGCCAGGTAGGGCCTGACCGTATCCACCACAGAGGTGGCGATGACGTCCGGCAGGTCAAGGTCGTAACACAGTGCCAAATCTGCCTGCCCGCTGAGCAGCGCGTTGATGCACCCCAAGGTATCGGTCTCGATGACTTCCGTTTCAAGGGCAGGGTGGTCTTCCCGCAGCTTGGTGAGGACGCCAGGGAGCAGGAACGGCGCAAGGGTACTGAAACACGCAATGCGGATGCGGCCGGCGACGCTCTGGTGCTCGCCGCGGGCGTGATCAATGCTTTCTTCAACCTGGGCGAGGATCGCTTGGGCGTCGCGAACAAAAAGTTCGCCGGCCGGCGTCAGCACCAGACCCTTGGAGCGCTGCCTGATGAAGAACTGCGTTCCGACATGGCGCTCCAGCTGGGCTATCGCAGCCGATACGGCGGACTGCGCCACGTTGAGCCGCGCAGCCGCGCCCGTCATGGACAGCTGTGCCGCCGCTTCCACGAAATAGCGCAATTGGGTCAGCGTCACATCCATGGAACGAGGATACACGCTGCATCACAATTACCGATGCAATCGTTCTAAAAGAACTGTTGGACAGATTCAGGAGCCCCCGGGAAGCTGAAGGATACGAGCATCCGCCAGAAACAGGACTGAAAGGCAGCAGCCACGTGAAGCACCAGCGTATCCGTACGTTTAATACGAAAGACACCTACCCCGAGCAGAACCTGGACAATGATCTCTGCCAGGCGGTGGTGGCCAACGGCGTGGTCTACCTTCGGGGCCAAATTGGGCAGGATTTGGAGACACGGGAGTCGGTCGGTATCGGCGACGTCGAAGCCCAGACGGAAAAGGCGATGGCCAACATCGACATGCTGCTCAAGGAGGCCGGCAGCAGCCTCGAAGACATCGTCAAGGTGACCGTCTACCTCGTTGACCCGCGCTACCGGGAAACGGTCTACCGGACCATGGGCCGATGGCTCAAGGGCGTGTTTCCGGTATCAACCGGGATCGTTGTCCAGGCGCTGGCACGGCCCGAATGGCTCGTGGAAATTGACGCCACGGCAGTGCTCTCCACGGAGGGGCAGGCGTGACCTTCAGCATCGCTGCCACGGACGGGCAGGGCAGGTTTGGCATCGCTGTCTCCTCGTCCTCGCCCGCAGTCGCCGCACGCTGCGCGCACCTGCGCGACGGCGTCGGCGCAGTCAGCTCCCAGAACATCACTGATCCCCGGCTCGGCTGTGCCCTGCTTGACCGGCTCCAGACGGGCTATTCCGCGCAAGAGGCGATTGACGCCGTCGTGCGTGAATCACCTGCGGTGGACTACCGGCAGCTGGTGGTCCTGGACGCCAAAGGCGGATCCGCGGTGTTCAGTGGAGATCATACCCTCGGCGTGTCCGGCGAGGGCCGTGGACCGAACAGTGTGGCCGCCGGCAACATGCTCGCCCATCCCGGTGTTGCCCAGGCCCTGTGCGACGCTTTTGAAGCCACGCCAGGGGAACTGGAACTGCGGCTCATGGCTGCCCTTCATGCGGCCGAGGCAGCCGGCGGTGAGGCGGGGACCGTTCACTCGGCCGGCATCTCGGTGGTCTCCGGCCATGGATGGCGGGACACGGACCTGCGTGTGGACTGGCATGAGGACCCGATTCCTGCGCTTGAAGATCTGCTGCAAGTGTGGCTTCCGCAGCGGCAGGACTATGTGATTCGCGGGCTCGACCCCGCATCTTCGGTCAGCTACGGAGTGGCCGGCGATGAGCGCTGAACCGGCCGCGGTGAGTCCGGCTGTTCAGCGCGATGAGCGCGGTCAGCGCGCCCGGGTGCTGGAGGCCGTGACCGCCCAGCAGCCTTCCCTGATTCGACTCTCGGAGACCCTCCATGCCAACCCGGAGCTTGGCTGGCAGGAACACCGCGCCGCCGACTGGACCGCTGACTACCTGGCGGCGCATGGCTTCGAGGTGGAAAAGGAGTATTTGGGTTTCCCCACCGCCATCCGGGCCGTCATCGGAAACGGCGCGCGGCGCATCGGGCTCATGGCCGAGTACGACGCCCTTCCGGGCCTCGGGCACGCATGCGGCCACAACATCATCACGGCCGTCTCGTGCGGCGCTGCTGTTGCCCTCGCGCAATTTGCTGCCGAGCGGGACCTGACCGTGGAACTTTACGGAACGCCCGCGGAAGAAGGCGGCGGTGGAAAGATCGAGCTGCTCAAGAAGGGCGCGTTCCATGGGTTGGATCTGGCCATGATGGCGCACCCCAGCCCTGTCGACTCAGCCGAGGCCCGTCCCTACGCTGTGGCGCACAACCACGTGGAGTACCGGGGTAAATCAGCTCACGCCGCGGCATATCCGGACCAGGGCGTGAATGCCAACGACGCCTTCATCGTTGCCCAGGTCGCCCTGGGTCTCCTCCGCCAGCAGCTGCCTGCCGGTACGCGCGTCCATGGGATCCAAACGCGGGGCGGTGAAGCCCCCAACGCCATACCCGAGACGACCGAAGGCCGCTGGTATGTCCGTGCTGACTCACTCGCCCAGCTGGGCAAGCTCGAAGAACGGGTCCACCGCTGCTTCGAAGCCGGGGCCCTGGCGTCCGGCTGCGAGCTAACAGTTGTCCCGGAATCGGAACCCTATTCGGAGTTCCGCACGGACCTGCGGGCGCTGGAGCTGTACGTCAGGAATGCAGAATCCCTGGGCAGGGACTTCAACGCGCCGCCGGAGCAGGCCACCATGAACCGGGCCTCCACTGACATGGGCAATGTTTCCCAGGTGGTCCCGGCCATCCACCCCTACATAGGGCTCGGCTGCTTCCCTGCAGCCAACCACCAACCGGAGTTCGCGGCCCATTGCGTGGGCGAGGCAGCCAATCTTGCCATCCACGACGGCGCTGCGGCTCTGGCGCTCACTGCGCTGGACTTCCTGGCGGAGTAGCCAGACTTTTCTAGGGGCCCGTCTTATAGGGGCCCGTTGCATGGGCTGTGCTCCATGCAACGGGCCCCTTCCTGTTGCCTCTTCCTGCTGGACTCCCTCTATACCGGGGTCTTGCCGGGCCGGTATCCCCGCGCGGAGCAGCAGCGGGCACAGCGAAAGGGGACCATGCCACCGTGGCATGGTCCCCTTTGCCGTTCGTTGTGCTGGTTCGCCCTATCCCGGCCCCATCACACCGCTCCCCATCACACCGCGCCGCTCGCCACCAGGGCGTGCTGGTCGTTGTGGGCCAGGTAGCTCCGCTGGATGGCAATCTGGTCAGCGACGTACTTGGCGTCATGCCATACGCCCCAAATGAAGCTGGATCCGCGGCGTGACTGCCACGGCAGCCCCAGGAAGTAGACGCCAGGCTCGGTCGAGACTCCGCGTTGCTGCCGCGGCTTGCCCTTCGCGTCGAAGGCGTCCACCTTCAGCCAGCTGTAGTCGACGGCGAAGCCGGTGGCCCAAACGATCGAGGCAACACCTGCGCCAGCGAGGTCGAGTTCGAGAATCGGATCCGTGACGCTCTCCGGATCGGGCCCCAGGGTGCGGGCTTCGGGCTCCTCGGGGAGGTCGAGGCCGTTGCGCTCGATGTACGCGTCAGCTTCATCGAGAAGCTCCAGGTAGTGAGCGTCGCCGTTCGCGATGTTGGTACGGAGATCCTCGGCGAAGCGCATGGTTCCGTCCTCGAACGCCTCGGTCCGGCCCACGAGCTTGATGCCGCTCTCGGCGAGGGCGCGAAAGTCGACAGTGTGGCCGCCGTCTGCACCGCTCACCGCGATCGTGACGTGCTCTGCGCCCGCCGCCGGGGTGGAAGCGTCCCACATGCCAAGCACCCCGAGCCACCAGCAAAAGTCCCGTCCGCGGTAGCTCCGCGGGGGACGGTCGTGCGGACCGACCGAGAGGAAGACCTGCCGGCCCGAGCGCTGGATTTCGGCGGCAATTTGCACACCAGAGGACCCGGCCCCGACGACGAGAACGGCCCCATCCGGAAGCTGTGCCGGGTTCCGGTACGAGCTGGAGTGGATCTGCACGGGGTCGGCAGCTTCGGGAACGACGGCGGGAATCACCGGCCGCTGGAACGGCCCCGTTGCTGCCACGACGTAGCGTGCGTCGAAGTTCCCGTCCGATGTCTCCACATGGAATCCGGGTGCGCCGACTTTCCTGCGCACGGATGTCACCTCCACGCCGCAGCGGATCGGTGCACCAATCTTCTCTGCATAGGCAACGAAGTAGTCAGCCACCTGCTCCTTTGACGGAAACGCCCCCGGCTCAATGTCCGCGAATTCCAAGCCCGGAAAGCGGTCATGCCAGGCCGGACCGTTCGCAACCAGGGAGTCCCACCGCATGGTGCGCCAGCGCTCGGCGATACGGTGCCGCTCCAGGACCAGATGCGATATACCGCGTTCGCTCAGATGCTCGCTCATCGCAACCCCGGCTTGACCTGCGCCTACGACGAGGACCTCAACCTCTTGGCTAATCATGTCGATCTCCTAATTTCAGCAAATTGCCCCAGCGCTCCTCCATGCGGTTCCCCCACGCGGACGACATTGAAAGTCGCGCACGCAGCCGATCCCGTCTTTGGGAGTTCCGGCTGGAACCTCGGCCGCTGTGGCCCTCATAAGTGACGGTTGATCCATTTTCACTCGGGGCAAGTGCATCTGCATAGCTCATAAAACAGGACAATCACATCTGAAATTCTGATGCGTTCTTGCCGTCACGGGTTCATGCGGCGTCGCCGGACGTAGCGGTGCGGAACGGTTGGTGAGGATGCAGGACACGTTGGTGCAGAATACAAAGGCGCCCCTGTCTTCGACTGCGGCGCGGACACGACTGCCCTGGAGGTCAAATGACATTCGCAACACCCGTCGACGGCTTGGTCGCGGCCCGTTACGGTGATTCCGACGACTCTGCTTATCCGGTGCCGGCTAACGAGACTGTGGCACTTCTGTACCGCCACCGGTCCGTCCGGAGCTTCACTGACGCCCCGATCGACGAACACACAGTCTCCACACTCATCGCCGCTGGCCAGTCGGCTGCCACCTCA
Source organism: Arthrobacter sp. NPDC056493 (assembly GCF_042795115.1). NCBI lineage: Bacteria > Bacillati > Actinomycetota > Actinomycetes > Micrococcales > Micrococcaceae > Arthrobacter > Arthrobacter sp. NPDC056493. Next base: position 37,461 of record NZ_JBHTSL010000033.1, read on the forward strand.
TCCAATCTTCAATCCTGGAGCGTCATCGAGGTGCGGGACCCAGCCCACAAGGGCAGGATCGCCCTCCTGTCAGGTGACCAGGACTTCATTCGCCAGGCGCCCGTCTTCCTCGTCTTCGTCGCCGACTGGGCCCGCAATCGGCTCATCGCGGAGCGGCAGGAAGCCCGGACCGCGGGCATCGACTTCATGGAAACCACGCTGGTTGCATTCGTCGACGCAGCCCTCGCCGCGCAGAACACAGTCATCGCAGCCGAGTCGCTCGGGCTCGGAACCGTCTACGTAGGCGCCGTGCGCAACCACGCGGAGGAACTCTCAGGCGTTCTTGAGCTACCGCCCGGCGCCTTTCCGGTTGTCGGACTCGCGGTCGGGCATCCCGACCCCACCGCGCCAGGCGGTATCAAACCGAGGCTCCCGCAGGACGTGGTCCGGCACCGCGAACGCTACACACGGCCCAGCGAGGAATCCGTCGCCAAGTACGATGCGACACTGTCTGCCTACTACGAATCCCAAGGCGAACCGCGGGGATGGATTAGCACCGTGCTGCAGCGCGTTCGCGACCGAGCCAGCCTTCACGGACGCGACCGCATCCGCGACGCGCTCGGACGCCGCGGGCTCCCGTCACGCTGACCGCGACCTCCCTCTGACGGCCCCACGCCTCCGACGGGCGACAGCATGCGACGCGTGACGTTGCCACCGGGGGCGTGGGCCCTTCTCAGATGTCTGCCAGTGACAGCGCCGGCGGTGAGGTCCCGTCGACGTCGACGATGCCGAGCTCTTTCGCGACGGCTGCGGCAACGAGCACCTGCCCGGTCCGCGCCAGGAGGTTCGGATCGTGGAACAGCGCGTTGATCACACGGCCGATGAACTCGGGGCTTTCGCTGGTCGCGAGGTCGAACACACCGCTTTTCGCCGCTTCCAGGACCGATTCGGTTCGAACCAGGCCGGGATAGAGCGAGATGACGGGAATGCCGAAGGGCTGCAGTTCCACGGCCATGTCGGAGGTCATCTTGTCGGTGGCCGCCTTGGCGATGCCATAGATCGTGTTACCGAGGTGGCGCTGCGCCGCCCAGAAGCTGATGTTGACGATCAGGCCGCGGCGCCGCGGCGTCATCATCCGCGCCGCCTGGGCCGAACACACGAACGCCGCGCGCACGCCGGCGTCCATCATCCCGGTCCAGCGGTGGGCCGGCTGCTCCCAGAACGGCGCAGCCCACGTGAATTTCCCGTCCTCGACCATCTTCTCGTAGCCGCCCCAGGCGCAGTTGACGAGGAGGTCCAGGCCGCTGCTCCCGGACCGGATCACGTCAAACACTCCCGCCGTCTCGTCGTCGTTGAGGTGGTCGCAGCGCTGGCGCCGTATCTCCGGCGGCAGGTCGGCCTGCTCGATAGACCGGCCGGAACCGTAAACGCGAAACCCCGACGCCAGCAAGCTGAGGGCGATGCCCCGGCCGACGCCCCGGCTCGCACCTGTCACCAGCGCCACGTGTGCAGGTGGCGTTTCCTCGTTGCGTAGATGGTTGCTCATGCCTGGTAGCCCCGCTGATCTCTGGTTCCGCGGCCCATGATAGGCCGGGGCGCCGCCGGGTGCCACCGCAGGCAGGCTTGCAAGGCACTCCCAGCCCCTTCTGCCGCTCATCGCTTCTCTGGGGGTACTGACAACACTTCGGAAAACGTTAGAAGCGCAAGGCGGTTTCATCCGGAGTCGCCAGCGTCAGCACGGCTTCCTCCACCGTTTCGTGGTCCTCCAGCTCGCGCTCAATCCGGCGCAGGGCCACCGCTACTTCGTGTTCCGGGTGGTCGCCCTGCAGGTCCACGGCCGCGACGAGGTACAGCTTGCGGGGGCCGACGAACTCCAGGTGAAGGTAGGTGAGCCGGGCAACGTCCCGGTGTTCGAGCAGCCGCCGGGCCATGGAACGTTCGATGTCCGGGGTTACTCCCTGGCCCACCAGGAAGCGCCGGTTGCGGTCGATCAGCACAACTGCAACAACCGCCAGCAGAACGCCGACGGTTATCGAGCCCACGGCGTCCGGCAAAGGCGAGCCGGTGACCTGGTGCAGGAACACGCCCGCAAACGCGACCACCAGGCCGACGAGCGCGGCAGCATCCTCGGCAAATACGGCGCGCAAGGTGGGATCGGAGCTGATCAGGACCTGCTCCAAGGTGTGCCGTTCCAGCTCTTGGGCTGCTTCCCGGGTCTGGCGGAAAGCCTGGACAAAGGACACTCCTTCGAGCACAAAGGCCACGGCCAGGACCACGTATGCCACCAGGTAGTCGGACGCGGGTTCCGGCGTGATGATCTGCTGGATGCCGTGCATGATGGACACCACCGCCCCTGCGGTGAAGAGCCCGAAAGCCGCGAACATCGACCAGACATAGGCTTCCCGCCCGTAGCCCATCGGATGGCTCTCGTCCCGCGGACGTCGGGAGCGTCGTTCCGCCATGAAGAGGAACACCTGGTTGCCGGTGTCCGCCCACGAGTGCGCGGCTTCTGCGGTCATGGAGGCAGACCCGGTGAGGAAGGCTGCCACGGACTTGGCCGCGGCAACGAGGGCGTTCGCCGTAAAGGCGATGATTACAGTCAGCAGTGTGGAGCCGGAGTCTTCTCGCTTCTCGGATGCCGCCATGGGGATACCGTACCCAACCATAAGCGGCGTCGGGAGGAGGCCCGCGACGGAACCCTCTGCACTCATATCTGCATTTGCATTCCACGGCTGCATCACCGGGCCCCGGGGACCCCGCAGCAGGAACGGCCGACTATGAACCGGCAGTGCGTGACCCGGGCCTACGGCAGGCTTTGTACGGTGGGAGGTCCTCCGCGTCCAGGAGGTCGCGGAGGTGGGCGAGCAGGGCGTGCTCGGGACGCCCAGGGTTCTCAGCCACGTGCACGAGCAAGCCGATGCGGGTTTCCACGTCGAGGTCCGGCTGGGCGAGTAGGTCGTCGATCAGGCGCTTGAGCTGGAACTGCAGGAGGCTGATCCGAGGGGCCGGGTGTGCAGGGGTCGTCGGCGTTGGCTGCGGAACTGCGCACACCGGACCTGGTTGGAACTGGGCGTCCCACTGCCAGGGATTGACGGGTGGCTGGAGTTGAAGGAGCGTCATCGGTGGTGCCTTTCGCCAGCACCGGTACGCCCGGCTCATGCGGCCGTACACACCGGCGTGTTGCCGGTGATCCCCGGTCTGCAAGAGGATCCACCTTGTCTGTCCTCCAGATTCTTGCGGCAGCTGACGGTGATTTCCCGACGGACCTTGGAAGCCACGGGGGGATCCGTCCTCATCCAAGGGACATCGAGCATTGACTCCGGTCACTGGGTGACGTGCTCACCTTCAGGGTTCTTGATCAAAATTTGCGGCAAGCCGGATCGGCCATTGAGGGACGGCAGGAAGACTGGCAACATGCAGCGGATCCGGGCGTTGTGGTCCCGGGTTTGTCAGAGCGGTCAACAGTGCCTCATCGCGGGGCGCATTCAGTCAGGGGGCCGGGTTGAGTTCCGGCGGGAGCAAAGGGGTCCAGGAATGCCAGACCAGTCAGCGACCAGCAATGACCTCACTGAACAGATACCGCCCGCGTTCCAGCTCTTCCCGCTCGCCCACCAAGACACCGGCCCCTCGTCGGCCGGCCACGAGGAAGCACCCTGCCGGCCCACGAGCCAGCTGGACTTCCCCGAGATCTTCCCGGTGTATCCCTTCATCTGAGGATGCTGGCCCAAGCGTGATGGAGGCCGGCGGCGGCTGGGGGGAGATGCCCGGTCTCAGAGGCACTCGTCGCCGCCGGCCCGAAACCAAGTCAACACCCGGCCCCGCCCCTCCTGCACGAGTAGTCCCTACCTGATTCCGGCGGCCGACCGCCACCCGGCTGCGCAGGTCGCTTTTCTTCACGCTCTCCAGCCGCGTTTGGTAAGCACCACTCCACGCCCCCCTGGCCGCAGGCCCGGGAAAACTGCCTCATCGTCGACGACGCACTCGACGCAGCCGCAGCCCTCGAACCGGAACCCGGCGAATGGGCCCTTTTCCCGCGATGACTGGAGAAAATCAGAGCGTGTGCGCGCCGTGGCCGGATCCTTCACGGCTGGCAGGGGAAACTGGAGAGACCACAGGAGGAAATCGTATGGGTTCGGAACTGATGACTGGCCGTCTGGAGCGGCTTTTCACCGGCACGGTGTGGGCCGAGGGCCCGGTGTGGGTGCCCTCATCCCAGACCGTGCGCTGGAGCGACATACCCAACGACCGCATCCTCGAGTTCCACCCCGCCACGGGGATGACCCGCGAGTACGCAACGGCAGTCGAGTTCACCAACGGCCGGACCCTGGACGCCGACGGGAGCCTTGTACAGTGCAGCCACGGACAGCGCCGGGTTGAGCGCGACCGTGAAGGTACTGTGACGGCTCTGGTCGATTCCTTCCGGGGCAGGCGGCTGAACTCGCCCAACGATGTGGTGACCGCCAGGGACGGGACGATCTGGTTCACTGACCCGCCGTACGGGATCCTGCCCGGCACCGTGGAGGGGCACGAGGGCGTGCAAGAGTACGGCGGTTGTTATGTCTTCCGCTACGAGCCGGCGACCGACACGCTCACTGACGTGATCAAGGACCTGGTCCACCCGAACGGTCTCGCCTTTTCCCCCGATGAATCCGTACTGTATGTCGCGGACACCGCCGGTCCCAGCCACGGCGTGCCGCTGAGGATCGCAGCGTACGACGTCACCAACGGTGCCTGCAGCCCCCGCGGCAGCTTCATCGAGTTCGACGACGACCACCCCGCCGACGGCCTGCGTGTGGACCCGGAAGGCAGGATATGGACCTCGGCCGGCCCCTCGGTGCAGGTCTACTCCCCGTCCGCAGAGCTCCTTGCCACCGTTCGCCTGCCCGAGAGGGTGTCAAACCTCTGCTTCGGCGGCCCGGACGGCCACGATCTCTACATAACCGCAACCACCAGCCTCTACCGGATCCGCACCAGGACACGCGACGCCGCTCAAAGGACGAACCCAACTGGTGGATCCGGTCCGCGCCCACAGAACTAGCCAGCAAATGGGGGATAGCAACTTTCGCTTAGACACCGCACTGAAACCGTGCGAGTATCCGTTGCGTGTCGGAGTCGGCGGTGCCAATAACAGGGAAGCCGATATGATCACTTCACAGTGGCTATTCATGAGAACGCGAAGCGTGTAGGAATCATTGACGTAGCCCGCGAGGCGGGCGTTTCGACGGCTACAGTCAGCTTTGTTCTGGCGGGAAAGCAACCGGTGGCGGATGGCACGCGTGAGCGGGTCCTCGAAGTGGTCCGCCGGCTGGGCTACCAGCGGAACCGGCATGCCCGCGCGTTGCGCCGCGGTGCCTCACGATCGCTGTCGGCCGTCGTGCCCGATGTCACCAACCCGTTCTATGCCGAACTGGTCGCAGCCATCGAGAATGCGGCAAGCAGCCGGGGCTGGATGCTCTCGCTGATGAACTGCCAACTGGACCGCGCCCGCGAGGTGTCCTATCTCAACACCGTATTCGACGAAGTTCCGGACGGGATTATCTACGTCCCGATGACGAGCGACGCCGTGCTTGAAGTCGAGTCCCGCTTCGACTCGGGGCCGCCGATTGTGATCGTCGATGAGATCACTTCCCACGCCGGCCTCGGCGCGGTATCTGTGGACAATGATGCGGGAGCACGCATGGTGGCGCGGCACTTCCGTTCGCTCGGACGCCGGCGGGCGCTGGTTACCGGCCCGCCGCAGGGCCTGCCGACGTCGCAAAGCCGCAGCGCCGGCTTCGTCGATGAAGCCGCCAAGGTTGGCCTCGAGGTGGCGCACGCAGCTTTCGGTGAGATCCGCACCTCCGACGCCGGTGCCGTCGCGGCCGAACTGCTGCTCAAAGACAGGACCATCGACGCCTACTTTGCCGGCAATGACTTCCTGGCCATCCAGGTTCTGTTCGAGCTGCAGCGCGCCGGAGTCCGGGTGCCCGAAGACATCGCGATCTGTGGCTTCGACGGCATCGGCTGGGGGCAGATGATCACCCCGCGGCTGACAACAGTGCGCCAACCGCTGGAGCAGATAGCCAATGCAGTTATCGACCTCATCTCGAAGCCAGCGGACGAGCACCGGGAGATCGTCCTGCCCGTTGAGTTCGTGCGCGGCCAGACGGCCTAGCGTCGCTCCCGCCGGATTCTTTCAAAGCACTTGTTGTCATGTCAGGACATTAAGCCTAAGCTGAGGAATCTAAAGGTTTAGATTGGATTTGAAGTGGTTGGATGATCTAAACCTTTAGACCCACGCACTACGACGTACGAAAGGAACGCTCATGCAGCTCGGCCTGATCACCGACTCGCTCGGGTCCCGCCCCCTGGAGCAAGTGCTCGACACTGCCGCCGAATTAGGCCTGGACACCGTGGAAATCGCCACCGGCAACTGGTCCGAATCCCCGCACGCAAACCTCGAGGCCCTCGCCTCCAGTGCCACCGCACGCAACGCCCTCGCTGATGCCGTCCATTCGCGGGGCCTCACGCTGAGCGCCCTGAACGCAAACGGCAACCAGCTCCATCCGGTGACCGGGCCCGAGCATGACCGGGTGGTGCGCGACACCATCAAGGTGGCTTCTGAGATGGGCGTGCCGACTGTGGTGCTGATGTCCGGGCTCCCCGGCGCCCGTGGTGAGAAATCACCGAACTGGATCACCACGTCCTGGCCCCCGGAAACACTCGAGATCCTCGACTACCAGTGGACCGACGTCGCAACGCCCTACTGGGTGGAGCTCGCTGCCTTCGCACGTCGCCTCAACGTGCGCCTGGCCGTTGAGATGCACGGACGGCAGCTCGTCTTCAACGTGGCCACCCTGAAGCGGCTCCAGGGCATTGTTGGGGACGATGTTGTGGGTGCCAACCTCGATCCTTCGCACCTCATGTGGATGGGCGCAGACATCCTCGCAGTCATCCGCGCGCTCGGTCCGTCGATCTTCCATGTGCACGCCAAGGACGCCCGGATCGAAAGACCCAACACGGCAGTCAACGGCATCCTCGACACCCTCCCGCCGGCCAGGACCGTGGACCGCTCCTGGAATTACGTCACCCTCGGCCTCGGCCACCCCGGCGGGTCCGCCTTTTGGGCGGACTTCGTCTACACCCTGCAGGCCGTCGGGTACACCGGACCCCTGAACATCGAGCACGAGGACGTCATTGTGAACTCGAGCGAGGGCGTCCGCAAATCGGCCGAACTCCTGCGATCCGTGGTTCTCCGCGACGCCCCGGACTGGGCCCCCGCCCGGATCTGACCACTCCCCCACCAAAGGACAGCACATGCAGACGACGACGTCTCCCGCACTCCGCAAGACAGGCTCCGCGGCGCCTTCCGGCCCCAAACTGGGGCTAATCACCGCGATCGCAACCCTCGGCGGCCTCCTGTTCGGTTACGACACCGGCGTTATCAGCGGCGCCCTCCCCTTCATGGCGTTGCCCGGAAATGAGGGCGGACTGGATCTCACGCCCGCCGAGGAGGGCCTGGTCGCTGCCGCCCTCGTCTTCGGCGCAACATTTGGAGCGCTTTTCGGCGGTCGCCTCTCGGACCGCCAGGGCCGCAAGCGCAACATCATGCTGCTCGCGGTGATCTTCTTCATCGGTGCCATCGGATGTGCGATGGCACCGAACACCGCCATGATCATCCTTGCCCGCTTCGTTCTGGGCCTGGCCGTAGGGGGAGCCTCGGCCACGGTGCCGGTGTTCCTTGCCGAGCTCGCCCCGGCCTCACGACGAGGACAGATCGTCACAGTGAACGAGCTGATGATCGTGACCGGCCAGCTCATCGCCTACAGCTCGAACGCCGTTCTCGGTTCAGTTTCAGGCGACGGACACGTCTGGCGGTGGATGCTCGTGCTCGCATCCCTTCCGGCAGTGCTGCTTTGGCTGGGCATGCTCCTCGTCCCCGAATCAGCCCGATGGCTCGTCAGCCAGGGGCGCATCGACCAGGCCCGAAGGTCACTGACCCGGACGCGGCCGTCGGACAACGTCGACGACGAGCTCCGGGAAATGCAGGCCACCGCGGAGCAGGACGCAAAGACCGGCCAGGGCAGCCTGCGCGACCTTCGCACTCCCTGGGTCCGGAAACTCGTCCTGCTGGGAATCGCCATCGCATTCCTCTCCCAGACAACGGGCGTCAACAGCATCATGTACTTCGCACCGTCAGTGCTCATCTCCACAGGCCTGGACACCCAGGCAGCCCTCGTAGCGACCATCTGCAACGGCGTCGTATCCGTCATCGGGACCCTGCTCGGTATCTACCTCCTGCACAGAGGGGTCGGACGCCGGCCGATCATCATCACCGGCCAGGCCGGCCTGACGGTCGCGCTGGCACTCATCGGCTTCTTCTTCCTGCTGCCCGAATCAACGCTGCGCTCCTACCTTGTACTGGCAGGCATGCTGGCGTTCCTGTTCTTCATGCAGGCGTGCATCGGCCCGATCTTCTGGCTGCTGCTCGCCGAGATCTTCCCGCTGCGCATCCGCGGTTTCGCCACCGGACTCGCGGTGTCCTTCGTGTGGATCGCCAACACGATCGTGTCCCTGGTCTTTCCCATCCTCATCAACGCCATCCATGGGGCCACGTTCTTCCTCTTCGCCGTGATCAACATAGGAACACTGGTCTTCTACATTCGGTCAATCCCGGAAACCACCGGCCGCACGCTGGAAAAAGTGGAAGAAGAACTCACCCTCCGGTTCACCGGGCAGATACCCCTCACCCAACACAGACGCTGAGTCACATCACAGCTCACCTCTCCCCGCTCTGCGGCGGTGCACCCCGAAACGGGGGTGCACCGCCGTTGACATGGAGTACTGCCGGGGCCTGTGCGACGGGCCCCTCCTGCCGGGCAAGGATGCCGCCAGGTCAGCTACCAACCGCCGGATTTGGCCGCTCCCCCGGCTTGCTCAGCGTATTTGCGGGACGCGCCCAAACCATGCATGCGCTGGCCTGAAATACTCCGGCTCACCAGCAGTGTCTTCGAGCCCAATACCGCTTTTGTTTGGGCTGGCACCATGCGGCATACGGGCGTAGCGTCGGTAGCGCGAATGAAATCCTTTGAAGGAGCCGGAATGGCCGGATGGAATGCCGACACCGCTGCCGGGCCGCTGGGATCAGGGACAGTCACTCTGGTCGAGGGTTCATCCTTCTGCATTTCCTCCGCAAACGGGGATATCCATCCGGAATACCCGCACGGGGTTTTCCATGAAGATACCCGTATCCTGTCCGGGTGGAATCTGACCGTCAATGGCCAGGCACTGGAACCGCTGGCGGCGGAAACGAAAGAACCATACCGAGCCTTGTTTGCCGGCCGGGTTCCTCGCACGGACGGGTACGCAGACAGCGCGCTGATCGTGGAGCGCCTGCGTGAGGTGGGGACGGGAATCGTAGAGGAGATCACCGTCAGCAACTTCTCTTCGGATGCCGCTGAGTGCATGGTTGTCCTGAGCGTTGAATCCGATTTCGCGGACCTCTTCGAGGTGAAGGAGGCACGCATCCGGCGACGCTGGGACGAGTCCCGCGCAGCGGAGGGCGAATCCCTGACGATCCGCGGCGCCTGGCAGGACCTACGGAAGGCCGTCGTCGTGTCGGCCGCCGGCGCGGAGGTGGCGCCGGAGGCGCTGACCTACCGGACTGTCGTCCCGCCGCACGGACAGTGGAGTGCAACCGTGAGTGTGGTGCCCGCCGTCGACGGCACCGGCCCCGCGTCGCCGTTTGTTCATTCTGCTGCGGGTGAGATGTCCCCGCGTGACCGTCGCCGGCAGGAGTGGGTGTCTAAGATTCCGGTCCTGCAGATAGGCAACCGCTCCATCGAACGGACCCTTCGGCGCAGCTATGACGACCTGGGCGCGCTTCGCATCGAGGATCCGGAGCACCCGGACCGGATCGTGGTGGCCGCTGGAGCGCCGTGGTTCATGGCGCTGTTCGGCCGCGACTCGCTGTGGGCGTCTCTCATGGCCATGCCCGTGGACCCTTCTTTGGCCCTTGGCACCGTCCAGACGCTGTCCGACCGCCAGGGCAGCCTGGTGCACCCGATGAGCGGGGAGGAGCCCGGCAAGATCCTGCACGAGGTCAGACTCGATGTCTCCAGCGGACTGGCCCTGGGCGGAAAGTCCGCCTACTACGGCAGCGTCGACGCCACGCCGCTGTTCCTGATAGTGCTCGGTGAAGTGGGTCGCTGGGGTTTTGCCGCAGAGACAATGGCCGCACTGATGCCCCACGCGGACCGGGCCCTGGAATGGATCCTGGAGTATGGAGACCGCGACGGTGACGGGTTTGTCGAGTATGCGCGCCTCAATGACGACGGGCTGATTAACCAGGGCTGGAAGGACTCCTGGGATGGCGTCAACTTCGCGGACGGAAGGATGGCCGAGCCGCCCATCGCACTTTGTGAAGTGCAGGGTTATGTCTACGGCGCCTACATGGCCAGGGCCTGGATGGCGTACGACGCCGGCGATGACGCTTTGGCCGCTGAGCTGCGGGATCGCGCGGCGCAACTGAAGCAACAGTTCAACGAACAGTTCTGGCTACCCGACCGCGGCTACTACGCCATCGCGCTTGACCGCGAGAAGCGGCCGGTTGATGCGTGCGCTTCCAACATGGGCCACTGCCTGTGGAACGGAATCATCGACCAGGACAAGGCCCCACTGGTCGTTGAACGGCTGATGTCCCCGGAGATGTTCAGCGGCTGGGGAGTGCGGACCCTGGCAAGCAATATGGGCGCCTACAACCCCGCAAGCTACCACAACGGTTCTGTCTGGCCCCACGACAATGCAGTCATCCAGGCCGGTCTACTGCGCTATGGGTTCGTAGAACAGGCGCAACGGATCTCAACGGCTCTGCTGGAGGCAGCCGAGTACTCGGAAGGACGGCTACCCGAACTGTTCTGTGGCTTCGACCGCAAGCGCTACGCCGCGCCTGTCCCCTACCCCACAGCGTGCTCGCCGCAGGCCTGGGCGGCCACGACACCGATATTCCTTGTGACCAACTTGATGCGCTACTACCCGCACGTTTCCGTCGGCGGTCTTTGGATGGATCCGGTGCTTCCCAAATCGTACGGCGACCTTCATATCAAGAATGCCCCCATGGCCGGCGGCCGCATCACGATCGACATTTCCGGTTCGGAGGCGAGCATTCAGGGACTGCCCGAGGGCATGGTGTTTCACCGCGGAACCCGCCCCTGGATGGCCGACCTGGTGGAACGTGCCCGGACGCGCCGAAAGACCTAGCCGGGCCCGCACATGAGGGCTGCCCCTATGTCCAGCCAATGCACCGCCGTCCATCAGGACGAGCCGATCCGATATGGACGTCTGGTCACGGGGCGGCGCCGGCGCGCCAGTCTGTCCGGGCGTCGTCCCCCAAAGTCAGCAGCAAGCCTCCGGCTCAACGCTTCTTTCCCCCAACGCCCGGCACAGACGCGACTTGCTTCATCCACGCCGCGACCTGGCGCTCGTCAATGTCGTCCATGGATTCGAGCTCCACGCCCGGCGTCGACTTGCCCATCCCCACCGGTGTCACCGGCGGTACGGGCTCGAGCGCCGCTTTCGCGGGACTTGCCCTGCCGGTCATGGCTTCCGGCAGCCCGGTGGTGACGCCACCGTGTGACGCGGTGCGCGCGACCGGCTTTTGGGCTTCCCTCTTACCGACCTCCCTGCTGGTCATGGAAAGCATTATTCCTTACGCGTCGTGAGAAGGAGCCGGGGCACATCAAGCGGGACGGAAGGCCCATTATCGGCACTCGAGCCTCAGATGCTCAGCGTTCCACGTACCGCGCGAACGTTCCGCCGGGATACCGGCACCATAGTGTTCTTTGGATCGTCCATGACCAGGACCAGTTCGCCCTTGTCCCGACGCTCGACTTCCCGAATACGGCTCAAGTTGACCAGATACTGGCGGTGAACTCGCAGGAAACTGCCGGTGCCGGCCAAATCGGTTTCGAGTTTATCCAGGCCAGCTGCGGCAGCCCGCAGCTTGCCCTCGTCCGTGTGCAGCCAAACGCCGGTGCCGTCCGCTTCGGCCACCGTGACCTCTGACGTCCGGAGCATCACCATCCGGTTCTCCTCGCGCAGAGCGACAATGCGACGAGGGGGTTGTCCCAGCAAAACCCCGCCTGTTTCTGCCTGCGGGAACTGTTCGCCGGTAGAGGACCCGAAGGAAATCAGGTGTCCGATCAGATTGCCATGAAGGAAGACGGGGCGAAATCCGATCAATGATGGTTCGTCAGCGAGATGGGTAAAGATTTGCGTCGATCCGGTCCAACCCGGATCCGAGTTCGCGCGCGTGGTCGCATAGCGGGCCGCATGAATGAACGACGGGAGCTGCGGAATCCACCGCCCAACAACATCAACGGCAGGGGTGTTGCTGGGCACGCCGAGGATGACGCTCGCCGTGTCGTCGGCGATCACTACCGCACCTGCCGTGTCGACGGCGACCAGTGGCTCTTTAGACCGTCCCCGGGCGTGGGTGTAGGCGGCAAGCAGCTCACTGCCGCTGTCGTGGGCCCGCCAACGCAAGCTGTTCTGGGCGCGGGAGACGGACCTCTCCAGCCACTGCCGCGTTGATAGCGGCAGGTCACTGCGCCAACACGAAATATTCAGGACGGCAAGCGGCTCCTTGCTCACCACGTCCCGCACCGCCACCGCCGCGCAGGACCAGTCATGAAAAGCCTGCGCCCAGTGCTCGGATTGTCTGATCATGACCGCACGCCGGGCCACGAGCGCAGTGCCCATGCTGTTCGTGCCCACCGCACCCTCGGACCAGCTGAACCACGGGGCGAGACCGCCCGCAGTGGCGACCGAACGTGTGTACTTGTCGCCCCAGGAGGTCAGCACCCGGCCGCCGGCGTCGGCGATCGTCACAACACCTCCCGCGTCGGCTACTTCGTGCGCCATGGCAGCAGCACAAAAACCCAACTCCGCGAAGACCACATCCTGGTCGAGGGAGTACGCGGCCTGCGAGACCGGCGCGTTTGGCACCTCCGTCAAGAAGGGGTCGATCCGGTACTGGTCCCGGGATCGCTGCCAAGAAATCGCCACTTCTGGCCGCACGCCATACACATCATCCTCACCCTGCACGAAACGTTCCCACGCACTGTAGACCTCGGCTTTGGCCGACTCTCGGGATATCGGCTGGAGTCGCTTATCACCCGACATTGGGTACCTCCTGGGATTACTTATTCTTGGACGACAACTGGTAGTAACCTCCGCGTAACGGCGTGGTGAACGGTGTTGGGGGCGGCTGCAGGCCAGGCCCGTCTTCACGGAGGCGACAGCCTTGGCGTCGAACGTGGGGCCCCACTTTGGCTTCGAATCCCGGTCCGCACAAGTGTGCACTCGTAGGGGATAACAGTGGCGATGCGCTCAGCACCGAGGTCTGGGTAACGTTGGAGACTGCGCAGTCCAGGGACAACGCCCACCTGCGCATGTGCAACGGCAAGTGCTGAACCCTGCTCACCATGTCTGGCGGCCGGCGGCAATGCGGTTTGGTATCTCGGGCATGATTCCTCTTTCCTTTGATGACCTGCCACGCCTTGGCCTGTCGCCTTTCCGTGACCCACTTCACAAGTAGATGCCTCGGAAGGTTGCATTCAGGTTGCATATTTTTCGCCCCGTGATGGACTATCACGTGCTCATCGTCACCGACCACCTTGGCGAGGTCCTCTGGCGGATCGGGCACCGGTACCCCGTCGGTCCATGTGGGCTTTGATGAGGTCCAATTTTCATGTTTCGGCTCAATTCATCGGAGAAGGTGTGCAAGCAGAGCACCACGCCGAGCCCGGATAGAAGTGTAGGAACGGGGTTGGTAATGGCCTTGGGCCGATTTTGTTGGCGGCTTCGGCGTCGGAGAGGGGTGCTGCGCCGAGGTTGGCGCGGAGCTTGGCGCCGAGTTCGGCGTCAACGCTGGTCCAGTACGCGATGGCGCGTTCCTTGATGTCTTCGCGCTTCACGCCGCCCACGGCACCGGTGATGGTGTCCAGGAAACGGGCCTTCTCGGCGTCGTTGTAGACCTCGCGGTACAGCGCACCGGCCTGGACGAAGTCGCCGTCCTCGGCGTGCAGGGAGTGCGCGGCGTGCGTCAGCTCGCCGTCGTTCTCCCAGCCGCCTGCCGGGGACTGCTCAACGGCGGCCGGGCCGCCGAACGTGTTCGGTGCGTAGACCGGAACCGACGGGGCGTTGAACAGGAAGCGTCCGGCGCCGTCCTGGCTGTAGTTGTTGACCTGGTTCTTGGGCTGGTTCACCGGGATCTGGGCGTGGTTGGTACCCACCCGGTAGCGGTGCGCGTCAGCGTAGGAGAAGATCCGGGCCTGGAGCATCTTGTCCGGGGACGCGGCGATGCCGGGCACGAAGTTCGACGGCGCGAAGGTGGCCTGTTCGATCTGCGCGAAGTAGTTCTCCGGGTTCCGGTTCAGCTCCATGGTGCCGACCTTGATCAGCGGGTAGTCCGCGTGCGGCCAGACCTTGGTCAGGTCGAACGGGTTGAACCGGTAGGTCTTGGCGTCCTCGTACGGCATGACCTGAACGTGCAGGTCCCAGGAGGGCAGGTTGCCGGCTTCGATGTTCTCGTGTAGGTCGCGGATGTAGAAGTCCGCGTCCGAGCCGGCCAGCGCCTCGGCCTCTTCGCCGGTGATCGAGTTCACGCCCTGGTTGGAGCGGAAGTGGTACTTGACCCAGAACCGCTCGCCCTCGGCGTTGATCCACTGGTAGGTGTGCGAGCCGTAGCCCTGCATCTCACGCCAGGACGCCGGCAGGCCGCGGTCACCCATCAGCCAGGTGACCTGGTGTGCCGACTCCGGGGACAGGGTCCAGAAGTCCCACTGCATGTCCGCGTCACGCAGGTGCGTGCCGGGCAGGCGCTTCTGGGAGTGGATGAAGTCCGGGAACTTGATGCCGTCGCGGATGAAGAACACCGGGGTGTTGTTGCCCACGAGGTCGTAGTTGCCCTCGGAGGTGTAGAACTTCACCGCGAAACCGCGCGGGTCACGCCACGTGTCCGGGGAACCGTTCTCGCCCGCGACCGAGGAGAAACGGATCAGCATCTCGGTCTCCACACCGGGCTGCAGGAACGCCGCCTTGGTGTACTTGGAGACGTCCTCGGTGGCCTTGAACGTGCCGAACGCGCCGCCGCCCTTGGCGTGCACCACACGCTCTGGAACCCGCTCGCGGTTGAACTGGGCGAGCTTCTCCACCAGGTAGTGATCCGTGAGGATGATCGCGCCGTCAGCACCGACAGCCTTCGAATGCGCATCGGACGTAACCGGCGCACCTGACTGGGTCGTTGAAATGGCAGTCATTATTCTCCTATTTCTTAGACGGCGACTTGGATTTTGAGGAGAGGACGGTCCGACAATCCGTTCCAGACTTTGTTGTCCACTAACCTTCGACAGGCAGCGGGGTCATCGGCCGGCGGTCACGAGAGTATCTGTTCGCGGGTCTCTCCGAAGGGAACCGCGTCGCTGAGCGTGAGTGTGTACCGGCCAGGATTGTGGCGGGTGACCAGGATGCCGGCGCAGCATTCGGTCGACAATACCTGCCGGAGTTCGGCCTCTGCATCGTCGAGCAAATCGTACAATCGACCGGGGTCGGTAACGAGGACTTCCAAATGCCCGGTGGCGTGAGTAGGCATGATTAACAGCTTCCTTCCGAGAGAGTAGGCTCCACCAACGTTGGGGTGGGCAATGTTTTAGATCGAATCGAATACAGCATGACGGGATCATCACGAACAAACAGACGACGGCACCCTGTTCCGCTCTCGACCACCCATATGAGTCCGCCGTCGTCTGAGCGGTCGTCCACATAGGCCACATACAGGATCGAGTCGACGGGCGAGACCTCAACGCAGTCGCCGGGCTGCAGAGAAGCCCAGTCCGGGACAGGCTGCTGGTCGGGTAGTCTGGTACGTCCCCCGGGGGGTTCCTGTGTTTGTTGATTCATGTCCTATTCCTTAGACGAACCGGTGCGGCCTGCGTCGGCGTTAATCCTGGAGCTAAGCCTTTCCGTGTTGGTGCACATCGCAGGGGCAGTACATGTTCCGGCACGTGTAGCAAGCGGGCATCATCTTGCAGCGCGTACAGACATCGCAGCTGACTGGCTCTGCGTGCCGGCCGGCATCCCCCAAGGTGTAGGGCTCCCCACAGTGGTAGCACGGTGGGCGCACACTTTCTTCTCCCCGGTCGCGCAGGTCGGTGTTCTGCATCATCAGTCAGCTTCCACGCCCGCGACCATGAGGCCCGCCATCACCACGAGCGCGAGTCCGGACAGCAGGTCCGTACGAAGGCGGGGGATGAAGTTGGCGACCGTGCGGCCGATCTGGTGTCCAGCGACCGCCATCACGAAAGTGGTGAAGGCGAAAAGGAAGGGTGCAATCCACGGCGAATAGCCTGCGAGGCCAAGCGTTGCACCCGCAGCCACGTTGTCGATGCTCAACGGCACGGGCAGCCATCGCCTGGCCGTCTTCAAGTCAAGGTCGGCATTCTCCGGTGACCGGAGCGCCTTGACGGTTACCCACAGGCCGTATCCGGCAAGGCCGACCGCCCCGATCATCCCGGCCGTGCCCTCGATCTTGGTGCTCAAGTACTCACCGATAAGCAGCCCAACGACCGGTGCCAGGCCATCCCATGCGGCGAAAATCAGGGAAGTCCTGATGGACTGGCGCCAGGTCGGTTTGAGTCCCCCGAGTGCGATCGATGTCCGAAAGTTGTCAAGGCCCAGGGCGAATCCGAGTCCTATCAGGGCGATCATGATATTCCTTTCAACACGGTGGCGGACAGCGGGACGGGCGTCCTCCCCGTCCTTCCCTGCGTAGGGGCAATCGCCCGTTTCGTGCGGCCCGCCTGCTGGCGGGGAATCACAGAGCCGGCCTGCGGCCGCATCGGGTCGTTTGCTGCCGCCACCGCCGCCTCGACCAGTCCGTGGTCCGGCGAGAGGTGACATACCGGGTCTGTCCTGGCAGCGTCGCCGGTGAGCGCCAAGGCCTGGCAGCGACAGCCGCCGAAGTCGATGTCCTTGCGATCGCAGCTGCGGCACGGGTCCGGCATCCACGCGTCGCCGCGGAACTGCTGAAACAGTGGTGCTTTCTCCCAGATCCACTCCAGAGAGTGCTCGCGGACACTGGCAGGGGCTAGTTCAAGGCTGCGGGCGACTTCATGGGCGGCCGGGCAGGGCAGGGCCTCGCCGTTAGGCACCACGGTGAACTGGCGACTGGCCCAGCCATCCATGCAGGGCTTGGGGTACTTGCTGTAGTAGTCGGGCATGACGTAGATGATCTCCATCCGGTCCCCGAACCGATCCCGAGCCGCCCGTACCGACGCCTCGGCTCGCTCCAGCTGGTCGCTGGTCGGGAGCAACTCGGCCTGGTTAGGTCCTGCCCAGCCGGCATACTGCGTGTTTGCCAGCTCTATACGGTCGGCCTCCATCGCCTGCGCCATCTCGAGGATGCCGCCGATCCGGTCGATGTTCTGCCGGTGCAGCACAACGTTGAGGGTTAGTGGCCATCCCAGCTGTTTGATGAGCCGCGCGGCCACGTGCTTTCGCTCGAACGAGACGGTGCCGGCGATCTCGTCGGACAGGGATTGTTCATCGGCCTGGATGCTGAGCTGCACGTGGTCGAGGCCTGCTTTGCGGAGTTGCTCGGCTCGACGGGTGGATAGGCCGAGCCCGCTGGTGATCAGGTTGGTGTACAGGCCCAACTGGTTGGCGCACTGCACCAGGTCGACGATGTCGTGGCGCTGCAGCGGCTCGCCGCCTGAGAGGTGAAGCTGGAGCACACCCAGGTCGGCGGCCTCGGCAAATACTCGTTGCCACTCCTCGGTGCTCAGCTCGTCACGATAGTCGTCGAGCTGGAGGGGATTGGAGCAGTAGCCGCACTGCAGTGGACAGGAGTACGTGAGCTCAGCGAGCAGCCCGTAGGGCTTATCCATGGTCTACCTCCATGCCGTGCTTGGTGACGAGGGCCGACACGAAGCGTTGAACGTCGCCGTCGGCGACCTGGTCGTATCGGCGGCGCAATTCGGCCTCGATCTCTGCGACTGTCCGCTTGGCGTCGCACAACTCCACGATCGCGGCGCCGGTGGGGTTGATGGCCAAAATCGTCTCTGGTGAGAGCAGCGCGTATTCCCCGCGCGCGGCGTTGAAGACCATCCGCACGTGCGGAGCCAACCGCGGCCGGGCGGCCCCATTAACGATTTCCATAAGCCTGGTCAATCGAATCGAGCATGCTCCACAGCACGTCGCACTTGAAGGACAGTGCCGCCACCGCCGCTGCCTGCGTTTCTGGAGTGACACAGTATTTCCGCACGATCTCAAGGCCGTGCTCAGAGTCGCGGGGCGCCTGGGTAATGCGAGCCCGGAAATAGGCGAGCCCCTGTGGGTCGATCCAGGTGTAGTGGCGTTCGAATGCTGAGAGCCGCTCTGCCATGAGATCGGGTGCAAACAACTCGGTCAGTGAGGATGCCACCGCTTCCACCCATGGACGGGTGCGTGTGAAGTTGACGTAGGCGTCGACGGCGAATCGCACACCGGGGAGCAGATGCCGTGAGTCCTCGAGCTCCTCACGTGTTAGGCCAACGGCCTCACCTAGACGCAGCCACGACTCAATCCCGCCGGTTCCCTCGGTGGTGCCGTCGTGGTCAATGATCCGCTGGACCCAGCGGCGCCGTACCTCACTATCCGGGCAGCTGCTGAGGATCGCCCCGTCCTTCCGGGGAATGTTCACTTGGTAGTAGAAGCGGTTGGCCACCCACCCCCGGATCTCCTCGCGGCTGGACTGTCCCTGGTTCATCCGACGATGGAAAGGGTGCTCGCTGTGGTACTGCTTGGCGTGCGCGCGGAGCGACTCCTCGAGTTCATCGGGTGTGAGTACTGCCGTCATCGTTGCTCCTTAGATTTCCAGTTCCAGCCCGTCCACCGCGACCTCCATGCCATGCCGGGCGAGGTGGAGTCGTTCCGGCGAGTCGTCGAGCAAAATCGGATTGGTGTTGTTGATATGGATGTAGATCTTGCGATCGATGGGTAGCGGCGACAGCAGCTCAAGGCTGCCGCCCGGCCCATCGATCGGTACGTGTCCCATGTCACGCGAAGTCTTGCTGGCCAGGCCGAGCCTGGGCATCTCGTCGTCGAGCCAGCAGGTACCGTCGACCAGCAAGGCGGAGCAGCCCGCCAGCTCCTCGAGGATGTCGGGCGTGAGCTGCTGCACGCCAGGGAGGTAGACCAAGCTTCGACGGCTGGCGGTGTCAGTGACGCGGTAGCCCACGACCCGACCGCTCTCCGCAGCCCCCGGGAAGCGCATTTTCTTGCTGGTGGGGACGTCGAACGCGCGATACGACAGCCCCTGGCCTAGCACCATCTCGGTGCCGGGCACCACCGGTCGCCACGTGACCGGACAGTACGCTTCGAGCGTCCGCAGTATCCCGGTTCCCGAGGTGAGGGTCTCGTACACCGACTCCGTCGCGTGAACCTCCAGTCCGCGACCCTCCCGCAACAAGAGCAGGCCGAGCGTGTGGTCAAGCTCGGCGTCAGTCAGCAGCACGGCCTGCATCCGAGCCACACTGCCGTCGTCGGGATGCAGGGACTCGAAGGACTCTATTTGTGACTGGATGTCGGGTGAGGCGTTGAAGAGGAACCACTGCTGCCGGTCAGCGCTGACCGCGATGGACGACTGGGAGCGTGCGACGCAGGGTCGCGAGCCGCTCCGTGCCGCCCGGCACTGTGGGCACGCGCAGTTCCACTGGGGGAATCCTCCTCCGGCTGCCGATCCCAGTATGCGCGTGAGCATCACCGGTTACATCCTTTCGCTGTGTGGCCGGTGGGGTGCCGGGCCAGGTTTGGCTCCGGCACCCCACCGGATTCTTCTACTTGGTTGCCACGTAGGCGGTTACCTCGGCGGACACGCGGATTTCCGCGATCGTGGGTGCTTCCCACGTTTTCCGGTTGTTATCAACGGTCATGGTCTTTCTCTCCTTTCGGTCTCTGGGCGGGTGCCTGAATGGGCGGGTAGTGGGCCAGGAATCAGCCGGGCAGGGCGAAAGCGATCAACGCGCTGCCGTGGCCTGCACTGCCCAGCGCCGGGACGATGCCTTCGAGCCATCCACC
>NZ_JBHTSL010000034.1:0-55592 GCF_042795115.1 Arthrobacter sp. NPDC056493
GTTTTTTCACCCTGCGGGCGCTTCCTCCGGAAGCATTCCTTCTCCCAAATCCTCTTCTCTCCGAACCCCGGACCGTCAGGACGTGGCGGCGCGGCGCCGGCGCTGCTGCAGGACGAGCCCCACGACGCAGAGCAGCACGCCTGCCACTCCGACGGACACGAAGCCTCCAGCCGGCCCGATCCCGTCGATGAAGAGTCCGGCCAGCGGAGCTCCCAGTGCCACGCCGGCAGTCAGCGCGGACCCGTACCAGCCCATGGCCTCGCCCCGCCTGGCCTCGTCCACCAGTTCGGCCACCTTCTCGGAGGCTGCCGAAAGGACCGGCGCGCAGAGGAGCCCCGGCAGCAGCGACAGCAGGCTGAGGGTCAGGGTGTCGGTGGCAAACCCCATGGGAATGGTGAGGGCAGCCATGCCCAGCAGCAGGAGGATCGGTGAAACGGGCCGGTGCATGGCCCCATAGACGAGGCCGCCGATCACCGACGCGGCACACCAGAAGAGGAACACGACGCCGATCTCGCCCTGGTGGCCGCCGGTTTCCAGCGCGGCCACGATTCCCACGTCGGTGCCGCTGAGCACCATCCCGGCCCCGGCAGCCACGGCGAACACCGCTGCTACCCCAGCGGTAAACCAGGCGAAGCTGTGGGCCACCTTGCGCCTCAGAACTGCCCGCCGCCTGCTGCCCGCAGCCGCCGGACCGAGTTCAGCCGCTGCCTCCTGCAGGTGTGCTGGGGCGGCGGCCACCACGGCTACCTCCGCGGCCTCCTGCTCGTCCGCCTCGCAGGACTCGGAGCGGACCGCGCTGCGGGTGGGCGGGTTGAACCACATGAGGAAGAGCCCGGCCAGCGACGTCGAGACGCCGACGGCAGTCAGGCCCAGCACGGAATGACCGCTCGTGGCAACGACGGCACCGGCGGCCGGGCCGATCATGAACACCAGCTCGGTGCTGACCGCATCCAGCGCGAACGCCGTCCTGCGCTGGTCGCCGTCCGCCAGAACTCCCAGGGATTGCCGCACCACGCTGAAAATTGGAAGCGTCAGCAGGCCGCCGACGAACACGAGCGGCAGCAGCCACTGGTAGGAGACGTGCGGCACGATGGACCAGATGACGGTTTCCGAAACCACCGAAGGAATCAGCGCAGTCCGCAGGCCCACGGTATCCACCCGGCGGCCGCGCCACGGTGCTCCGAGCGCGATGCCGATGGTCATCACGGCCGCTGCCGCTCCCGCCGCCGCGTACCCCTCGCCGAGGGTCAGGACGATGTGCAGGGTCAGCAGCACGCCCGCCGCCGAATGGGGAATGCGGGCGATCATGCCGACGGCCAGGAGACGACGGATGGGCCGGACGGCCAGCAGCTCCCGGTACAGGGTGAAATTCACAGGTAGGTCCTCGGTTCCGCCGCCGGCAGCGTCGGAAAGGGATCTCCTTCGGTTACTGCGCGGCGCGCCTTAGCTTGACTTCGATCGAATCAACGCGCTCACCAAACAATACATTCCGGCTCCACTCAGCCTGGAGGCCGGCAACGAGCGTCTGTACCGCGGCGGCGTCGAGGCCGTCCTCGAGGTAGAGCACCACCCGCAGCTCCGGTCCGGCTCCGCCGCCTTCGACGCGGCTGCCGGAGGCCGTGGCAGTGGCCACTCCCCCGCCGGGCAGGACGTCGAGCCCGCGGACCGCAGGTGTACCGTGGGCTCCGGCGCGAAGCACCGCGGCAAGTTCGTCGTCCAGGTAGGCGGGTACCCACTGCCGCTGCTGCGCGAGGGCCCACACGCCGGGCCGCCGGACCACAAAGGTCACCTCTGACCCGGGGTCCACCACCAGCAGCTCGGCCCCCTCGGAGACGGCCGACAGGGCCGCCCTCGCGGCGTACACGGCCACGGGCCGCGCCTCCGGGTGCCACGCCGCCAGGGCCGCTGCCGACGTGAACACCGGCATGGCGACGCGGCCATCCGGCGCCTTGAGCGTCACCAGCGCCATGTCCGCCTGCTTGTCGGCGTGCACGCCGTGCGCACCCTCCGCTTCCTCCGCCAGCTGGGCCACCACCGGGACAAAGACGCGGGCAGTGGCCAGCGAGGCCACCACCGCGGCTTCGTCGCCGTCGCCTGCAACAAGGGCCGAGAGTGCGGTGAGATAGCCGGCGTCGGCCGTGCCGTCGTCGTCCTCGAAATTATGGATCTTGGCGTCGTCACCGGCGAGGCTGCGCCCGGCCCAGGGCTGTCCGGCCGAATCGGCGGCGCCTCCCGCCCCGGCGAGGGCCGCCTCGATGTGACCGGGCAGCCGGCGTGCCGGCGGCACGTCCGTACCCGGCGCGCCGCCCTCCGCGGGATTGCTGTGGTGCTCGGCCACGGCGGTGTCCTAGCGGCGTCCGGCGACGTCGAGGGCCTCGGGCAGGGTGAAGGCGCCGGCGTACAGCGCCTTACCGACGATGGCGCCTTCGACGCCGAGCGGTACCAGGGAACGCAGGACCTTCAGGTCATCCAGGCTGGAAATGCCCCCGGATGCCACGACGGGCTTGCCGGTCTTCTCGACCATCTGGCGCAGCAGTTCAACGTTCGGCCCCTGCAGGGTGCCGTCCTTGGTCACGTCCGTGACCACGTAGCGGGCGCAGCCGGCCTCTTCGAGGCGGCCCAGCACGTCCCACAGGTCACCGCCTTCCTTGGTCCACCCGCGTCCGGCCAGGGTGGTCCCGCGGACGTCCAGGCCGACGGCGATCCGGTCACCGAAGCGGTCGATGGCCCGTGCCGTCCATTCCGGGTTCTCCAGGGCGGCGGTGCCGAGGTTGACCCGGGCGACCCCCAGGTCCAGCGCCTTCTCCAGCGACTCGTCGTCACGAAGCCCGCCGGAGAGCTCAACCTTGATGTCCAGCCGACCCACCACTTCGCGCAGCAGGTCCGCGTTCGAGCCCCGTCCGAAGGCGGCGTCCAGATCCACCAAGTGGACCCATTCCGCGCCCTGCTGCTGCCAGTTCAGCGCTGCCTCCAGCGGCGTTCCGTAGCTGGTTTCACTGCCGGCCTCGCCCTGGACCAGGCGGACGGCCTGGCCGTTCACGACGTCGACGGCGGGAAGCAGTTCAAGTACCGGCAGCTCGTTTTGGCTGGTCATCGGAGGTCCTCAGTTCTTGTAGGGCGCTGTAGTTCTGTGGGCGCTGTTCCCCTGCGCGGGGTAACCTGCGGCGCAGAGGGCGGGTTAGTTGGTTATTTGCCGGGCAGGGTCAGCAGGTAGGCGGCCAGGAGCGACATGGCGGCCAGCACGTAGAAGCCGATCTGGATCCACAGCGGCTTGTGCTGCTGCCTGAAGGACAGTCCACCGCCCACCAGGAGGCCAGCCAGTCCCATCAGGAGGATTGACCACATTACGCGTCCGCCGGCTGCCGGTAGCGCGGGCCGCGAAGCCCGTCCACCCAGTTCCTGAGCAGCCGCGCACCGGCGTCGCCCGACTTTTCCGGGTGGAACTGGGTGGCGCAGAGGGGGCCGTTCTCCACAGCGGCGATGAAGGGGCCGCCGTGCTCGGACCACGTGACCAGGGGCGGCGCCATCCGGGGCTGGATCACGTCGAAGTCCCAGTTCTGGACGCCGTAGGAGTGCACAAAGTAGAAGCGCTCACCCTCGACGCCGTCGAAAAGCCTGGACCCTTCCGGGACCTTGACGGTGTTCCACCCCATGTGCGGCACCACTTCGGCCGGCAGGAGCTCCACCTTGCCGGGCCACTCTCCCATGCCTTCGGCTTCGGTTCCGTGTTCCACTCCGGCTTCGAAAAGCACCTGCAGGCCGACGCAGATGCCGAGGACGGGACGTCCGCCGGCTACGCGGCGGCCGATCATCCGGATGCCATCCACGGCCTTGAGCTCCCGCATGACGGTTTCGAAGGCGCCGACACCGGGGACGACCAGCCCGTCGGCGTTCAGCACATCCTCGGGCTTGGAGCTCAGGATGACCTCGGCACCGGCGCGTTCCAGGGCACGCACGGCCGAACGGACATTGCCGGAGCCGTAATCCAGGACGGTGACGGTGGGCTTGCCCTCCGGAGAGGCCGGCTTCAGCGTGGCCGAGGGGTCGATGATCGCGCCCTCGCGCAATACTTTGCCGGTCACAGTGCTCCCTTGGTGGACGGAATGCCTTCGACGCGGGGGTCCGGCTCGACGGCAGCACGGAGAGCCCGGGCGAAAGCCTTAAACTGGGCTTCCACGATGTGGTGCGGGTCCCGGCCGGCGATGACGTTCATGTGCAGGCAGATGCCGGCGTGCAGCGTGATGGCCTCGAAAACGTGCCGGGTCAGCGATCCCGTGAAGTGGCCGCCGATCAGGTGGTACTCCTGCCCGGCGGGCTCGCCACCGTGCACCAGGTACGGCCGGCCGGAGACGTCAACGACGGCGTGTGCAAGGGCCTCGTCCAGGGGGACCGTGGCCTCGCCGAAGCGGCGGATGCCTGCCTTGTTGCCGAGCGCGGTGCGCAGCACCTCGCCGAACGTGATGGCAACGTCCTCGACGGTGTGGTGGACGTCAATGTGGGTGTCGCCGGTGGCCTTCACCGTCATGTCGATGAGCGAGTGCTTGCACAGCGCCGTCAGCATGTGGTCGTAGAACGGGACCGAGGTGCTGATGTCCGACACTCCGGTGCCGTCGAGGTTGATCTCCACCAGCACGGAAGATTCGCTGGTGGCACGCTCCATGCGTGCAGTCCGTGCCTCGGCAGCCTTGATTCCGGTGTCGCTCATGGTGATAGATGTCCTTTGACGAAGGATGGGGGCGGACCTGACCTGGTCCATGGTCAAGTTTAGGCCGGAAGTGCGGCTTGCCGGGCCAGGATGCTTTCGAGCGCTTCCAGGAAGGCTGTGGTTTCCGTCTCAGTGCCGGCGGTGACCCGCAGGTGGCCGGCGATGCCGACGTCCCGGACGAGCACCCCCGCGTCGAGCAGTTCCTGCCAGACCTCGTGGGGTTTCTCCAGCCCGCCGAAGAAGACGTAGTTGGAGTCGGACGCCGCGGGCCGCAGCCCCATCCGCGTCAACTCTGCGACAATCCGGTCGCGCTGGCGCTTGATGTCCTCGACGTCGGCCATGAGCGCCTCGCGGTGCCGCAGCGCCGCGAGGGCGGTTGCCTGCGTGACGGCCGAGAGGTGGTAGGGCAGGCGCACCAGCCGGAGGGCGTCGGTCACCTCCGGGGCCGCGGCCATGTAACCGAGGCGGGCGCCGGCCAGGGCGAACGCCTTGCTCATGGTCCGGGAGACGATGAGCCGCTCCCGGCCGGGCAGCAGGGTGAGGGCGCTGGGCGTGCCGTCGTGCGCGAACTCGTGGTAGGCCTCGTCCACGACGACGATCGCCTGGCTGGCCTCGCCCGCCTCGTAGACGGCTTCCACCACATCCAGGCCCAGGCCGGTGCCGGTGGGGTTGTTGGGCGAGCACAGAAAGACGATGTTCGGCTGGAGTTCGCGCACCTGGCGTGCGGCCGACTCGGCGCTGAGTCCGTAATCCTCGGCGCGCTTGCCGGCAATGTAGGCGGTATCCGTGCCGCTGGCGAGGAGCGGGTACATCGAGTACGTCGGCGGGAAGCTCAGGAGCGAGCGACCCGGGCCGCCGAAGGCCTGGAGGATCTGCTGGAGGACCTCATTGGAGCCGTTGGCTGCCCAGAGATTGTCCGCACTGAGTCCGTGGCCGAGGTATTCCGCCAGCGCTTCCCGGAGTTCGGTGAATTCGCGGTCGGGGTAGCGGTTGAGTCCCGTGGCGGCCTCGCTTACGGCCGCGGTAATGGCCGCCTGCACGTCGGCGGGCACACCATGAGTGTTCTCGTTGACGTTGAGCAGGATCGGAACGTCAAGCTGCGGGGCGCCGTAAGGGGACAGCCCCCTCAGGTTGGTCCGCAGGGGCAGTCGGTTCAGTCGCTCAAGCTGGTCAGTCACCTAGACAGTTTAAGTAACCCGGAGGGCTGGCCGGAAACTGTGACGGTCCCGAAGCCCACGGAACCGCGCGCCGGCACTATTTGCCGGCGTTATTTGTTGGCACAAGTTATTTGTTGGGCACAAACAGCTGCTGCCCGGGCATGACCTTCCCGGCCTGAAGGTCGTTGAGCTGGACGATGTCCGCAATGACGTCGCGGGGATCGCGGCCCGGATCGACTTTTCCGGCGATGGCCCAGAGTGATTCGCCGGGCTGCACCGTAACCGAAACCGTCGGCGTGACAGACAGGCCGCTGGCACTGTCCGCTGCTTTGGCCGGCGAGTTAAGGAGCCCGGTCAGCGACAGGAGCACGGCGGCGAGCATGACAAGCGGCAGCCCGATGAGGACAATCCGGCCGCGGCGGGTGAGGCGAAGGCGCGGCGGCTTACCGGGCCGGGACACTCCGCGGGACTGGGTTATTGCTGTTGAAGCTGACATGGCGTGAGCCCTCCTGGACCAAGTTGTACTGCCTCGCGTTCGAATAGACAGTTCGAACATCGGGCTGAAAAACCGCCCTCACTAGAACACATGTTCGAACTTTGCTTTTCCTAAGTTTTAGCACCTATCAACGAATTAAGTCGAGACTCGCTAGAACAAATGTTTGAAAAAGCCCTATGGCTGGCCTACGTTGGAAATCACAGAACAACCACATCTGCAGTTGATCAGCAGGGTCTGACATTTTTCAGGCCGGAAGTTCCCGGCCACCAGCTAGCGCGGCCGGGAGGAACGGAAAGGCGTTGGCGAACATGGCAGCACAGGCCTCTGACGGCAAGGCTCCCCAGCGCAGCCCGCGGTCTCAGCGGACCCCCAAGGGACTTACGCTCCGCCAGAAGAAGATCCTGGAAACCATCCAGCGCTCGGTCAACGAGAACGGCTACCCGCCGTCGATGCGGGAAATCGGCGACACCGTTGGCCTTGCCAGCCTGTCCAGCGTGACCCATCAGCTCTCCCAGCTGGAAAAGCTTGGCTACCTGCGGCGGGACCCCAAACGGCCGCGCGCCATGGAGGTCCTCATGCCGCTGACCCTGGATGCAGGGACGGCCAAATCCGGCGGCGCGGACAAGGCCCCGGCGTTGGGCACGGCAGGCGGCTCCGTGTCCGAACTGCCCAGCGCGATGGACACCGCCATGGTCCCGCTGGTCGGCCGGATTGCCGCCGGCGGCCCCATCCTGGCGGACCAGATGGTGGAGGACCTGATGCCGCTGCCCCGCCAGCTGGTGGGCCACGGTGAACTCTTCATGCTCAAGGTCGCCGGCGACTCCATGGTGGACGCCGCCATCTGCGACGGAGACTGGGTTGTGGTCCGGCGGCAAAGCGATGCGGTTAATGGTGACATCGTCGCGGCGCTGCTCGATGACGAAGCCACGGTCAAGACCTTCCGGCAGCGGGACGGCCACACCTGGCTGCTTCCGCAGAACACGCAGTACGAACCCATCCTCGGCGACCACGCCGTGGTCATGGGCAAGGTGGTTTCCGTGCTCCGCTCGCTGTAGCAGCTGGGGCTTGTCGGCACAAAACCTTCTGCCCCGGGCTGTAACAGCCCGGGGCGTCCTTATGCCTGCGCGCCGGCGAGCCTTTCGAGGGCCGCCACGGCAGTCTTCCGGTCTGTCGTCGGCCAGAACGGCGGCAGTGCGGCCCGCAGGAACCCGCCATAGCGTTCCGTGGACAGCCGGGAATCCAGCACCGCCACCACGCCCTTGTCAGACGTGGACCGGATGAGCCGTCCCGCCCCCTGGGCAAGCCTGATCGCCGCGTGCGTGGCGGATACGGACATGAAGCCGTTGCCGCCGGCCTGGGCAACGGCCCGGGACCGTGCGGTCATCAGCGGGTCGTCGGGGCGCGGGAAGGGAATCCTGTCGATGACCACCAGGCGGCATGATCCTCCCGGCACGTCGACCCCCTGCCACAGCGACATCGTCCCGAACAGGCAGGTATCGGGCTCGTCGGCAAACTGCTTCACCAGGGCAGTCATGGTGGATTCACCCTGACAAAGGATGCTGACGTCCAGCCGGGTGCGGAGGGCGTCGGCCGCTTCCTCGGCGGCCCGCCGTGAGGAGAACAGGCATAGCGCTCCCCCGCCGGAGGCACGGATGAGTGATTCGAGTTCGTCCAGCGCCTCCGGCGAAGTGCCGCGACCCGGCTTTGGCAGGTGGCCTGCCACGTACAGGATGCCCTGACGGGGGTAGTCGAAGGGCGACCCCACGTCGACGCCGGTCCAGCTCGGTGCGCCGTCGCCCACCAGGCCCAGCCCGCCGGCCGCGGGCTCGAAGGCAGAGCCGATGGCCAGTGTGGCCGACGTCAGCACCACGGTGTGCCCGGCGAACAGTCCTTCCCGGAGCCGGCCCGCCACGCTCAGCGGGGCGATGTTGACCAGCGCAGGGGCAGTCTCGTCGGGCGCCGAATATCCCTGCTGCGGATCAAACGTGCTGTTCCGGGAGAACCAGACGACCTCCCGGTTTTCCCGCGCGGCGACGAGCCGTTCGCAAAGCTCCAAAATCACCAGCAGGCGGGAACGCGCTAGCTGCCGTCCGCCGTCGGCCGTTGTATTGCTGTCCCCCTTGGAATCCGACAGCGCGGCCCGGCAAGCCTCACGAAGCTGGTCCACACAGTCCAGCTGCTCGTCGTTCAGGCCGTTGGGAAGCAGGCCGCTGGGAACGCCGGCGAGAGCCACCTCGAGGTTGGCCGCAGCAGTGTTGAGCGCGTCAACGGTAATGCCAGTGTGCTTGCGGGCGCCGGACGCAGCCGCGTGGACCATGGCCACCGACAGCTGCCCGGAAACGGCGCCGGTCACCCGGTCCTGGAGTTCGTGGGCCTCGTCCACCACCACGACGTCGTACTCCGGCAGCACGGCCAGGCCTTCGAAGGCACTGACGGCCAGCATGGCGTGGTTGGTCACCACGACGTCGGCTTCCGTGGCGTTATGGCGGGCAAGCTCACTGAAGCACTCTTCAGCGAGGGGACACTTCTGCGAGCCGAGGCATTCCATGGACGTGACGGACACCTGCCGCCAGGCCCGGTCCGTGACGCCGGGAAGCAGCTCGTCACGGTCGCCCGTGGTGGTCTGTTCCGCCCATTCGCGGAGCCGGACCACCTCCTTGCCAAGCTGCGACGAGGGGCCTCCCACCGACGCGGCGAAGTGCGGGACACTGGTGTCCTCGCCCAGCGAGAAGAGCTGTCCCTCGGAGGGTTCCTCGGAGGGAAAGCCGCCCTCGAGCTTGTGCCTGCAGACGTAGTTGGCGCGGCCCTTGACCAGTGCAATCTTCACAGGCCGGTCGAGTGCCGGTTTGAGGCTTTCCAGCAGCCGGGGAAGGTCCCGTCCCACGATCTGGGTCTGCAGTGCGAGGGTGGCAGTGGAAACGAGCGCAGGCTTGTTGCTCTCGAGCGAGTGCGCGATGAGCGGGACCAGGTAGGCCAGCGACTTGCCGGTTCCCGTGCCGGCCTGCACCAGCAGGTGGTCGCCCGTTTCTATGGCGCGCGCCACCTGACGGGCCATCTCGTGCTGGCCGGTGCGGCTTTGGCCGCCCATGCCCGCCACGGCACGGTCGAGCAGGTCAAGCACATGCTGCTCACCGGCCGTGGCCGCGGCACCAGCGGCGGGCGCCCCGTCAGTCATTGGTGCTGAAGGATTCCAGTTCAGCCGCGAGGCCTTCCCGGACCATGACCACGGCGCGGGTGCCGCCCTCCTCGTGATCCAGGCTCAGGATCTCGGCGTCGGAGTCATGCAGCTTGCTGATGAGATCGCCGCGGTGGTACGGGACCAGGAGCTGCATCTTGACGTTGGGCCGCGGGATGGACTCGCTGATGGCCGTGAGCAGCTCGGCGATGCCCTCCCCGGTGCGTGCCGAAACCACCACATGCCGCGGTTCGCGCTGCTTGAGCCGCTCCACCACAAACGGGTCGGCGGCGTCGGCCTTGTTCAGGACGATGATCTCAGGCACCTTGCGGGCATCCACTTCGGCGAACACCGAGCGCACCGCGGCGATCTGGCCCTCCGGGTCAGGGTGGGACACGTCCACTACGTGCAGGATCAGGTCTGCATCCGCCACTTCCTCCAAGGTGGAGCGGAAGGCCTCCACCAGCTGGGTGGGAAGGGACCGGACGAAGCCCACGGTATCGGCCAGCGTGTAGCCTACCCCGTCCGAGGTCTCGGCCTTGCGGACAGTGGGGTCCAGGGTGGCGAACAGTGCGTTCTCGACGAGGACGCCGGCGTCGGTAAGTCGGTTCAGCAGCGAGGACTTGCCTGCGTTGGTGTATCCGGCAATTGCCACTGACGGGACTTCATTACGACGGCGGTTGGCCCGTTTGGTCTCCCGGGCCGGCTTCATCGCGGCGATCTCGCGCCGCAGCTTGGCCATCCGGGTGCGGATCCTCCGCCGGTCCAGTTCGATCTTGGTTTCACCGGGACCACGCGAGCCCATGCCGGCACCTGCGCCGCCCACCTGGCCACCGGCCTGGCGGGACATTGATTCACCCCAGCCGCGGAGGCGCGGGAGGAGGTATTCGAGCTGTGCCAGCTCCACCTGGGCCTTGCCCTCGCGGCTCTTGGCGTGCTGGGCGAAGATGTCCAGGATGAGGGCCGTTCGGTCGATGACCTTCACCTTGACGATGTCTTCAAGGCCGCGCCGTTGGGACGGGGCAAGCTCCGCGTCCACTACGACGGTGTCGGCGCCGGTGGACATGACGACGTCCTTGAGCTCCAACGCTTTGCCCGCCCCGAGGAAGGTACCGGGGTCCGGTTTGGCCCGCCGCTGGACCAGGCCGTCGAGGACTTCCGAGCCCGCCGTTTCGGCCAGCGCGGCGAGTTCACGCAGCGAGTTCTCGGCGTCAGCCAGCGTGCCTTCGCTCCAGAGGCCGGCGAGAACAACGCGTTCCAGGCGCAGCTGGCGGTATTCAACCTCGGTGACGTCTTCGAGTTCGGTGGACAGCCCGGCCGTGCGTCGCAGTGCCCGGCGTTCCTCGAGGTCCTGCTGGTCGCCGTCGAACGTGCTGTGCTCTTCGGCGAGCTGCGAGATGGCCTGCGCCTTGCCCAGGACACCCTTGCTGTCGGCGCGGCTGCCGTCGGCTGCCGCTGCGTTCCTGGCCGGGACATCCTTGGCGAGGATCCGGTCGATGACAGCCTGGATCTCCTCGGGACTCATGTCCTGGGCTGCTGGCTCGGATCCGGAATTATGCTGATTGGTCATGGTCTCCTTTGAAGGTTCTGCATCTTCAGAATAGTGCTGATTGCCGCCCTTGGCTGCGGTATTCGCGCTGGGCTGACTGCGAGGGGTCATGGAGGTGCTCCTGACATGCCGGCAGCGGACATGCTGGGCCGGCGGGAAGTGGACTGATCGAGTGCTGTTTTGGGCTGCCCTGCGTGCATCCAGCTGCGCTGTGTTTGCAACTGCGCTCCGGCGGAAGGCGGTTAGCCTGCATCGCGTCGGAAGGGAGCCCCGGGCCGGTACCGGCGGCCGAAGGCCGCGGGCAAAGAAAGCCGGCTACTCAAAAATCAGGAACATGCGTTCAAGGATAGCAGAACCGCAGCACCGGATTTCGCAGCTGGCCGGTTTCCCATCGGGCGGGCGGCCCACTAATCTGGCCAGTTATGGAGTCTGCCCACTATTTCAGCGCCTCACCTGCGGGGCCGTTCACCCGCAAGCCCCTCACAGTGGAACTGGCCGGTGAAACGCGGAAGCTGCAGACCTCGTCGGGCATCTTCAGCCCGGACGGCATCGACAAGGGGACCGCCGTCCTGCTGGCCGAGGTTCCCGCACCTGCGCCGCAGGGAAACCTGCTCGATATCGGCTGCGGCTGGGGACCCATCGCTCTGACCATGGCGCTGCGGGCACCGCACGCCCGGGTCTATGCGGTGGACGTCAACGAACGCTGCATTGCGCTCACGAACGGGAACGCCGAACTGCTTGGACTGAACAACGTCGTGGCCAGCACGCCGGAGGGCGTGGACCCCGAAATCCGCTTCGACACCATCTGGTCCAATCCCCCGATCCGGATCGGCAAGGATGAACTGCACTCCCTCCTGCAGATGTGGCTGCCGAGGCTGGCGCCAGGCGGGTCGGCGTGGCTGGTGGTGCAGAAGAACCTGGGCTCGGATTCGCTTCAGCGCTGGCTGGCGGAGGTGCTGGATGATTCCTTCACGGTGACGCGGGAAAGCACGTCCAAGTCGTTCAGGATCCTGCGGGTCAGGAAAGCGTCCCGGTAGCAACGATCGTTGCCGGGCCGCTGAGTTCAACATGCTCGCGGCCGCCGGCAACGGTGAAGAACTTCACGCCCACGACGCCGCCCGGCACCTTTACCTGCCAGGCGTCCGGGGCGCCCTGCCCGGCCCAGTGGCGGATGGCCACCGCCGCCGCGCACGCTCCGGTACCGCAGGACTGCGTTTCACCAACACCGCGTTCGTGGACCCGCATGGTCACGGTGCCCACGCCGTCATGCACCAGCGGCTCCGCGGGGACAACAAACTCGACGTTGGTGCCGTTCGCGGGAGTCGGGTCGACGTGCGGGGCAGTGAAGAGCCGGGTGTCCCGGAGCTCGGACAGCTCGGCAAGCGCGACGACCGTGTGGGGGTTGCCCATGCTGACGGACAGCGCCGGCCGCGGCACCTCGAGTCCGTCTGCGCTGACCAGCGAATCCATGGCGCGTGCCGCTGCCTCATCCGGGAAGATGAACTCCCAGGGGCCCATGTCGACGGCGTAGCCGTCACCCGTGCGGACAATGGTCTTGACGCCGCCACGGGTGCCGATGGTCAGCGAGCCGCCGGCGGGCAGCGCAGCCAGGCCTTCGGCCAGGAGGAAGTGGACGAACACGCGCACGCCGTTGCCGCACATCTCCGACAGGGAACCGTCACCGTTTCGGTAATCCATGAACCACTCGGCGTCGGGGTTTTCGGCGAGAAGCTGCCGGCCCTCGTCAATGAGACGGGACGGGACGGCGCGAATGAGGCCGTCACCGCCGATGCCGCGATGGCGGTCGCACAGCTGGGCGACCTGCTCCGGGGAGATGGCGTGCACGCCCTCAGGGTCAGCGACGAGGACAAAGTCGTTGCCCGTTCCATGGCCCTTGGAGAACCGCAGTCCGCTCAGCGTCGAGCCCGGGGCTGGGGCGGCGGGCCGGGCTGTTTCGGCAAGGGTTTCATTCATGGTTCAAGGTTACCCGCCCGCCGGCGGCGCCAGAAAAACGGCTGGGATCCTCCGCTCGGACTGCCGGCGCTGGTCAGGACGATACCGGCGACGACAATCACACCGCCCGATAGCTGCGCAAAAGTGTAAGGGTGGCCCAGCAACCCGAACGCACTCAGTGCGATCAGCCATGGCCAGCCGGCCAGCACCTGACGCCATTGCGGGCGCTCCACCAGCTGGGCGATGACCAGCAGCGGAACCAGGGCGAGCGACCAGCGCAGCAGGACCAGGCTGAGAGGGTCGATGCTCTCCACCGCGCCGGCTCCAACAATGTGGTTGCCGGCCCAGAACAGCGTCGCCCCGAGCAGCGAGGAGATCGCAACAGTGAGGGTCCGCCGCGAGGAGCGCTTTGCTGTGGTGGCAACGGCGAGGGTCACAGGGTTTTCTTCGTGCTGGGTGCGGGCTCAGCGGCAGAGGTCGGCGGCTTTTGCAGCCAGCTCAGGGTCCTGCCAGTCCAGCCAGCTGATGCGGGGATCGGCCCGGAACCACGTCAGCTGCCGGCGGGCGAACTGCCTGGTGGCCACGATCGTTTCTTCGGCTGCCTGCGCCACGTCCGCTTCGCCGTCGAGCACTTTGAGGAACTGGGCGTAGCCCAGGGCACGCGGTGCGGTCTTGCCGCGGCGCAGGCCCCGGGCGTCCAGCCGTTCGACTTCCGCCAGCAGCCCCCGCTCCACCATCCGGTGCACGCGGACGGCGAGCCGGTCCCGCAACTGCGCACGGTCCACTTCCAGCCCGACCTGGATGGCCGGCTGGTGGTACTCGCGGGTTGGCATGAAGGAGCTGAAAGGGCGTCCCGTCAGCTCGAACACCTCCAGCGCCCGGATGATGCGGCGGGCGTCGCCGAGGCGCCCGGCGGAGACGGGATCCACCGCCCGGAGCCGGTCCAGCAGCACCGCGGTCCCTGCCTCGGCGTTCTGCAGTTCGAGCCGGGCGCGGATTTCCGGATCGGTTCCCGGAAAATCCAGCACGTCCAGTGCGGCGCGGACGTATAGGCCCGACCCGCCCGCCAGGACGGCGCGTTTGCCCCGGCCGTGGATGTCGGCGATGGCGTCCCGCGCCTGCTGCTGGAAGTCTGACACCGACGCCTCCTGCGTCACGTCCAGGATGTCCAGCAGGTGGTGCCGCACGCCCCGTTGTTCGGCTTCCGTGACTTTGGCGGTGCCGATGTCCATGCCGCGGTAGAACTGCATGGCGTCGGCATTGATCACCTCGCCGTCCAGGGCCAGGGCAAGTTCGACGGCGAGGTCGGACTTCCCTGATCCGGTGGGTCCGACGACCGCTATGACGGGGGGCTGGCCCGCCACCGGGTCAGCGGCTCCGCACCGGGAGTGCGGGCATGCCAAGCGACACGCCGGTCCTGCCCGCTGCAGCACCGGGTGCCGGCGCGCCGCAGGAGTCAGCCTGTGCCCTGTCCCAGGCATCGCCGGCGCGGGACCGGCGCAGGGAGTAGTCGGCCGCGGTGGCCGGATCGGCGACCAGGTGGAAGGCGGCCGCTTCGGTAATTGTGACGGTCACCAGGTCTCCGGGACGCGGGGCAGGAGCGCCTTCGGGGACTGTGAAGTGGACCAGGCGCTGGTCCTGCGAACGGCCCGAGAGTCGATGGGTTTCCTCGGACTTGCGGCCGGAGTGGGCGGTGACCATCACCTCGACGCGGCGTCCCAGCTGCTTGGCGTTCTCCTCCGCGGCGATGCGGTCCTGGAGCGCGGTCAGGCGCTCAAAGCGCTCCTGCACCACCGCCTTCGGCAGTTGGTCCGGCAGGTCCGCGGCAGGCGTGCCGGGCCGCTTGGAGTACTGGAATGTGAAAGCCGTGGCGAAGCGTGACTTTTCGACGACGTCCAGGGTCGCCTGGAAGTCCTCCTCCGTCTCCCCCGGGAAACCGACGATGATGTCCGTGGAGATCGCGGCATGCGGCATCTTGGCGCGGACCTTGTCCAGGATCCCAAGGAACTTCGCCGACCGGTAGGAACGCTTCATGTCCCGCAGCACCTTGTCCGACCCCGACTGGAGCGGCATGTGCAGCTGCGGCATGACATTGGGCGTCTCCGCCATGGCGTCGATGACGTCATCGGTGAACGCAGCCGGGTGCGGACTGGTGAAGCGCACCCGTTCGAGGCCCGGGATCTCACCGCAGGCGCGCAGCAGCTTGGAGAAGGCCTGGCGGTCGCCGAACTCCACCCCGTACGAGTTCACGTTCTGGCCGAGGAGCGTCACTTCGATGGCGCCGTCGTCCACCAGGGCCTGGACCTCGGCGAGGATTTCCCCGGGCCGGCGGTCCTTTTCCTTGCCGCGGAGGGCAGGGACGATGCAGAAGGTGCAGGTGTTGTTGCAGCCGACCGAAATGGACACCCAGCCCGAATAGACCGAGTCGCGCTTGGTGGGCAGCGTGGACGGGAAGACGTCCAGCGACTCGAGGATCTCGAGCTGCGCCTCGCTGTTGTGGCGCGCCCGGTCCAGGAGGGCGGGCAGGGCGCCGACGTTGTGCGTGCCGAAGACCGCATCGACCCAGGGCGCCTTCTTCAGGATGGTTTCGCGGTCCTTCTGGGCGAGGCAGCCGCCCACAGCGATCTGCATCCCCGGGTTGGCTGCCTTGATCGGCGCCAGCTGGCCGAGGTTGCCGTAGAGCTTGTTGTCCGCGTTTTCCCGCACCGCGCAGGTGTTGAAGACCACGACGTCGGCCTGGGCACCGTCCGCCGGCACGTAGCCGGCGGCCTCCAGCAACCCCGACATGCGCTCGGAGTCGTGAACGTTCATCTGGCAGCCAAAAGTGCGCACCTGGTAGGTCCGGTGCATAGCGCGGTCACCAGATGATTCGTTTTCGGTGCCGTTTGCGGGGGAAGGGTAGGTCAGACTCACCCATTAAGGGTACCGGCTGCGCTCACTCCCAGTGAGCGCGGGCGTCGGCATGGTCCTCGTAGGTGTGCTCGGCGGCCGCGGCACCTCCGGCTGCAGCTTCCAGGACCTCGGCCACGATCCGGAACGCCTGCGAGGGCTGGTACCCCTTGCGGGCGAGCATGGACGCGAGCCGACGCGTGGTCTTGTCCCGTTCCGCCCGGTCGGACAGGTCTGTCCCGGGCCGCAGCTTGCGTTCCACGAGATGGCGCGCGGCGGCTTCCTCCTCCTCGTCGCTCAGCTGTTCCAGGGCCGAGTCAGCCGTGTCACCGTCAATGCCCTTGTCCGCGAGTTCCCGGCGCAGGGCTCCCTTGGCCAGCCTGCGCGACTGGGACCGGCTCCGCACCCACATATCCGCGAATTCGGCGTCGTCAACGAGCCGGACCTCTTCGAAGCGGTCCAGCACGGCCGCGGCGACGTCCTCCGGAACGTTGCGCTCAGCCAGCTTGCGTTCAAGCTGCAGCCGGCTCTTGGGCGATGCCGTCAGCTGGCGCAGCACGATGGCGCGCGCCACCGACGCGGGATCTGCGTCCCGGTCCTCTTCGGCTACCGGACCGGGTCCTGCTTGGCGGTCCTCTCCGGCCTTGGCGAAGGCCGGAGAGGACCGGCGTTTGCTAGAAACCGTCAACGGCCTTCAGCTTCGGTGAGGCTTCGGCATCGGCGGCGGGCTTGGTTCCCACGCCGAGCTTTTCCTTGATGAGCCGTTCCAGTTCCGCGGCGAGTTCGGG
Organism: Arthrobacter sp. NPDC056493; assembly: GCF_042795115.1. Classification (NCBI taxonomy): domain Bacteria; kingdom Bacillati; phylum Actinomycetota; class Actinomycetes; order Micrococcales; family Micrococcaceae; genus Arthrobacter; species Arthrobacter sp. NPDC056493. Next base: position 16,713 of record NZ_JBHTSL010000034.1, read on the forward strand.
GTTGTCGCGCAGGAAGCGGCGCGAGTTCTCCATGCCCTGGCCGAGCTGGTCGCCGTCGTAGGTGAACCACGAACCGGACTTCTTGATGATGCCGTGCTCCACGCCCATGTCGATGATGCCGCCCTCGCGGGAGATGCCCTGGCCGTAGATGATGTCGAATTCGGCGATCTTGAAGGGCGGGGCCATCTTGTTCTTGACGATCTTGGCCTTGGTGCGGTTACCGACGGAATCGGCACCTTCCTTCAGGGTCTGGATGCGGCGGACGTCGATACGCACGGACGCGTAGAACTTCAGCGCCTTACCACCGGTGGTGGTTTCCGGCGAGCCGAAGAACACACCGATCTTCTCGCGCAGCTGGTTGATGAAGATGGCGGTGGTCTTGGTCTGGCTCAGCCGGCCGGTGATCTTTCGCAGGGCCTGGCTCATGAGGCGTGCCTGCAGGCCGACGTGGCTGTCGCCCATGTCGCCTTCGATTTCCGCGCGCGGCACCAGGGCTGCCACGGAGTCGATGACCACGATGTCCAGCGAGCCGGAGCCCACCAGCATGTCCATGATCTCCAGCGCCTGCTCACCGGTGTCCGGCTGGGAGACCAGCAGGGCGTCCGTGTCCACGCCGAGCTTGGCGGCGTACTCGGGGTCGAGGGCGTGTTCGGCGTCGATGAACGCGGCGATGCCGCCGGCGCGCTGGGCGTTCGCCACGGCATGCAGGGCCACGGTGGTCTTACCCGACGATTCCGGGCCGTAGATTTCCACGACGCGTCCGCGCGGGAGACCTCCGATTCCCAGTGCGACATCCAGCGCGATGGAGCCGGTGGGGATGACCTCAATGGGAGCGCGCGTCTCGTCGCCCAGCCGCATGATCGATCCCTTGCCGAACTGCTTGTCAATCTGCGCGAGCGCTGCTTCAAGCGCTTTTTCACGATCCGGGGCTGCCGCCATGGTTCACACCTCTAATGCTTTCTCGCTGTGGAGGGGCCTCTGCGGCCCTTTGTCTGTCATCACCGACGCTAGCGCCACCCGCTGACATTCTTACCGGGCGGGTGTGCGTATGTGGATAACCCGCTGCCAAAAAGCATAGTCGCACCCGAACAGATATTCGAACAATCGGTCGGCGTGTCAGCAGCTTCCCAGGCCGGGCGGGGAACGCTTCAGACCAGGTCCGGCCCGTTCTTCCGGGGCTTGATATCGCGGCCGAGGCGGCGCTCGTCGGGGACGTCCTGCACATCGCACACCGCGAGCCAGATGTCGCGCGGACTGACGCCAGCTGCGAGGGCCTGGTCCGCAGTCCGGCCGCCGACGCCGGCGAGGACGAGGGAACTGCCCAGCACGCGCGAGTAGCCGGCCCCGAATTCATCGTCCATCAGCCGCCAGAAATCACTAATCCTCACTCAATACAGTCTCTCACGGACGCTGACTCTAGAATGGTTGCCATGAGCAACCCCGCTGAAGCCCCCGGAGCCGCTGCCCCCTTCGAGGACACTCTTGATACGGCACTGACCAACGTGGAGCATCAGATCAGCATTTTCTGGCGACGGGCCCGTTCGGTGTCGCAGCAGCTGTCGCGCGAAGTCCATCCGGATATGGAGCCCGCCGCCTACGGGCTGCTGACCGTGATCCGCAAGAACGGCCCCATCCGGCTCACCGAGCTCGCATCCTGCATCGGCGTCGGCAAGCCCTCCGTTAGCAGGCAGATCGCCTTCCTTGAAAGCATCGGCCTGGTGCTCAAGGAGGCCGACCCGCTGGACGGCCGGGCGCAGACGATCCGGCTCACCGCCGAAGGCGAAGAGAGGATGCACCAGGTGCAGGACGCCCGGCGGCAGGTGTTCCGGGAGCGTCTGGGCGAATGGCCGGTGGAGGACCTCGAGACGCTGGCCGCCTACATGGCCAAGCTCAACGCCACCTACGAGCGCGACGGATTCCCCAGGGACAGCGCCTCCTAGCAGTAAATTTCAGGGCACGACAAATTTCAGGGCACAGCAAAGGCCTCCGGCACAATGCCGGAGGCCTTCGCTGCAGTTATCTGGTCCGGGTTACCGGATTCCGTTACCGGGCGCCCTTCTGTTAACGGGCCCCGGAAAGCATTTCCGTGGCGAGCTCGTTGTTAAGCTCGCTGCTCAGGTCGCGCTCAAGGTCCCGGCCGTAACGCTGGGAGAATTCCTGCGGGACGGTGTCCGGCACGGCAACGCCTTCGGCGACAGCCACGCGGTCGCTGACTTCACGGAGCATGCTGGAAAGCGGTACATCCAGCGCCGAACAGATCGAGGACAGGAGTTCCGAGGAAGCTTCCTTCTGGCCGCGTTCCACTTCACTCAGGTAACCCAGGGAGACCCGGGCGCTGTGCGAGACTTCGCGGAGGGTGCGCCCTTGACGCTGGCGGACATCGCGCAGTACATCACCGATTTCGTGACGAAGTACAACCATCTTGCGCTCCTTCTGTTCGCTCTTGGCCTGATCGGCGAGGCCCACGTCCTTCCAGCGGACAACGCCGTTTACGGACACGGGCTGCTTTACCATCTGTATCGCCTTGCTCCCTCATGGTTCCGGTTCACTGTGACGTAAACCGCATATGTTCTCTTCATCCTAGGCGCCTCCCTCAGGCAGAGGCGACACAATGTGACAACTATTCGGACTCGCTTTTTGTTCCCGGCAACCTTACTCCGGGTAGCTTAGCGCAGTCACGGAGCCAGGTCAGCGAAGCCGGAAACTCAGCTTAACGCAGCCAGGGCCTCGTGAAGACGTTCCAAGGCAGCGCCACAGGCGAGCCCGCGGATCTCTGCCCGGGTGCCTTGGAAGTTATAGGGAAAGGTCTGCACGCCGGCAGCGGTGGCGACGCCGACGAACACCGTTCCCACGGCCTTGCCGTCATGCGCGTCGGGCCCGGCCACACCCGTGGTGGAAACGGCGAGGTCCGCGCCGCAGACCCGCCGGGCGCCTTCCGCCATGGCCGCGGCCACCGCTTCATCCACCGACCCGACGGCGTCCAGCAGTTCCTGTGGAACGCCAAGAACGTCCCGCTTCACGGCATTGTTGTAGGAGACTACGCCACCCTGCAGCATGGCGGACGCCCCAGGGGTGTCCGCCAGTACCGCGGCGACCATACCGGCGGTCAGTGACTCCGCGGTGGCGACGGTGACGCCCCGTCCCACAGCCGCAGCGACGGCCTCCCCGGCGATCCGGTGCAGATTCGTCACGGCTGGCCCTCCTCGTTTTCCTGCTGGCCCGGACCGGCAGCGCGCCGCCGGAGACCCTCCGCCCTGACTTTCAGTGCCTGAACGACGTACTCGACGCCGGTCCAGACGGTGATCAGCACGGCTGCCAGCATCACGGCGAAGGCCACCCAGGTCAACCACGGCGCGATGGATGCCAGTGGAAGGAGGTAGAGGAAGATCGCCACGGTCTGGACCACCGTTTTTAGCTTGCCGCCGCGTGATGCCGGGATGACGCCGTAGCGGATCACGAAGAACCGCAGCGCAGTGACGCCCCACTCACGGACCAGGATCACGATCGTGATCCACCATGGCAGCTCACCCAGCACGCACAGCATGACCAGTGCGGAGCCGGTCAGCAGCTTGTCCGCGATTGGGTCCGCGATCTTGCCGAAGTCGGTGACCAGTCCCCTGCTGCGGGCGATGTCGCCGTCGAGCTTGTCCGTGTAAATCGCGACGGCGAACGCCGCCACGGCTGCCCAGCGCCAGGCCCCGGATTCGCTGCGCAGGCCGGGGGCATCGGCGATGAGGAACCACACGAAGAACGGCACCAGCACAATGCGGAGCATCGTGAGGATGTTGGGAAGATTCCAGATCCCGGAGCTGTTCGAGCCGGCCGCGGTCGCTTCGGTGCTAGTCACCCTTCTAGGCTACCGTCTTCGGCACTGCCGGCTTCCTGTTCATCACCTTGGGACTACCGGCCGGTGAGGGACCAGGCGTCCTCGGAGCCGTCCTCGTCGTCCCCGGAACTGTCGGCGCCGTCGTAGTAGTCGATGCTCTGGGTGCGGTTGTCCAGGTCGGCGGCAACAAGGTCCTCCGCGTAACCGCCCTGGGCGATGTTGGCGTTGGCGTTGTCGCTGAGCGCGGCGGTCTGCGAATCGGCCGTAGCCGGCGCGTCCTGGCCTTTCATCGCAGCCAGCACGGCGGCGAGGTCGTCCGGCTTAACCAGCACGTCGCGTGCCTTGGAGCCTTCCGACGGACCAACCACGCCGCGTGATTCGAGCAGGTCCATGAGGCGGCCGGCCTTGGCGAAACCGACGCGGAGCTTGCGCTGCAGCATCGACGTCGAGCCGAACTGGGTGGTGACCACCAGCTCCGTGGCCTGCAGCAGGACCTCGAGGTCGTCCCCGATGTCGTCGTCGATCTGCTTCTTCTGCGCTTCGGGTGCGACGTCGTCACGGTACACGGCCTGGAGTTGGCCCTTGACGTGTTCGACCACCTTGTGGATCTCCGACTCCGTGACCCAGGCACCCTGCACACGCATCGCCTTGGAGGCACCCATCGGGAGGAAGAGGGCGTCACCCTGCCCGATCAGCTTCTCCGCACCGGGCTGGTCCAGGACCACGCGGGAGTCGGTGACGGAGGAGGTGGCGAAGGCCATGCGGGAGGGCACATTGGCCTTGATCAGGCCGGTGACCACGTCAACGGACGGGCGCTGCGTCGCGAGCACCAGGTGGATACCGGCAGCGCGGGCCAGCTGCGTGATGCGCACGATGGAATCCTCGACGTCGCGCGGCGCCACCATCATCAGGTCGGCGAGCTCATCGACGATCACCAGGAGGTAGGGGTAGGGGCGGATGACGCGCTTGGAGTCGACGGGCGGCTGGACCTTGCCGGCACGCACCGCCTTATTGAAGTCGTCGACGTGCTTGAAGCCGTAGTTGGCGAGGTCGTCATAACGGGCGTCCATCTCTCGGACCACCCACTGGAGCGCCTCTGCCGCCTTTTTAGGATTGGTGATGATGGGCGTGATGAGGTGGGGCACGCCCTCGTAGGCGGTAAGTTCCACGCGTTTGGGGTCCACCATGACCATGCGGACCTCATCGGGGGTTGCGCGCATCAGGAGGGACGTGATCATGGAGTTCACGAACGAGGACTTACCGGCACCGGTAGCACCGGCCACCAGCAGGTGCGGCATTTTCGCCAGGTTGGCCACGACGTAGCCGCCTTCGACGTCCTTGCCGACGCCCATGACCATGGGATGGTCCGTGCGGCGGGCGTTCTGGCTGCGCAGGACGTCGCCCAGCGACACTGTCTCACGGTCCGTGTTGGGGATCTCGATGCCGATGGCGGACTTGCCGGGGATGGGGCTGAGGATGCGCACGTCACTCGAGGCGACCGCGTAGGAGATGTTCTTGGACAGGGCGGTGACCCGCTCAACCTTCGTGCCGGGCGCGAGTTCGATCTCATAGCGGGTCACGGTCGGGCCGCGGCTGAAGCCGGTCACGGAGGCATCCACGTTGAACTGCTGGAGCGTGTCCGTCAGGGCGGCCACGACGGCGTCGTTCGCTTCCGTACGTTCCTTGGGAACGGATCCGGGCGTCAGCACATCGGACGACGGCAGCGTGTAGGTGACGTCGCCTGCGAGGGACAGTTGTTCAGTGCGCTGCGGAATGGGGGTGGGCAGCGGCGCAGGCGCCACAGGCTTGGACGGCACCTGCACGGCAGCACCGGCAGTGGCACCGGGTGCGTTCGCGGAGCCGGTCATGCCAGGGACCACGAGCGGAATGGCTTCGGTGGCGTTCTCGGCGTCGGCGCCCTTGGCGCCGAGCCCCTGGGCTGCCTTGATCTTCTCGACGGCGATCTCCGCCTGGGTGGGGCGCCGGACTCCGGGGGCCACGGCAGGGGTTCCCTTGCCAGCATCCGGTGACGGGTCGTCGTCGTCGACTACGGCATGCTCAAAGGCTTCGTCTCCGACGTAGCCCTCCAGCCGGGGATCGGCGTCCTCGTCCTTGCCGAAGAGCCGCCTGCGCTTCTTCCTCGGGGCAGGAGGGCTGTTTTCGTAAAGATAGCTGCGGTCGTGGGCGTCGCCGTCGTTCTCCTGAAGGTCGATGCCCATAAGGTGCTCATAGGCGCCGAGCAGCCGCCGCGGAATCGCACCGAACGGCGTGGCCGTGACGATGAGCACGGACACGAACGCCAGCAGTCCGTACAGGACCACCGGGACGGCTGGGTGAATGGCGGCCAGCGGGGAGGCTGCCAGGAATCCCAGCATGCCGCCGGCCTGCCGCAGCCCGTCGAAGCCCTCGCTGACGGTCGGCTGGCCGCCCACGATGTGCGCGATGCCGCAGCCGGCGAACGTCATGATGAGAAAGCCGATCCCCACGCGGTTGTTTCCGCGTCCGTCAACAGGCTGCCGGAACAGCCGGCACGCGCACACGAAGAGCATGAGCGGCAGGATGAGCGACATCCAGCCGAACGTGCCGTTGATCACGGCGTAGACAGCGTCCGGGAACCAGCCGCGGAAACCCCACCAGGCGAACGTGGCAATGAAGACCGCCAGGGCCAGGTTGAACAGGGCAGCCCCGTCACGGCGGTCTTCGGGTGCGATGTCGCTGACGTCCTGGCCGATGCGGCGCACTCCCCCGCCCACCAGGTGGCCGATGCCCAGCCAGGCCCCGCCGGCAACGCGCAGCAGCCACTGCTGCCGGTGTTCGACGGCGGGAAGCTGGCGCGTGCGGGCGCTGCCGCCTGACGATCCGGCCCGGCCGGATTTGGCCGCCGGGGAGCCGCTGCGGCCTGCGGATGCGCCCGTTTTACTGCTGGAGGTACGTTTTGGCGCGGGGGAAGTACGAGTGGCCATATCTGCCACGGTACTCCACCGCAGCCGCGGAACCGCGGATTTCCGGGCCTTCGGGGGCTGTGTTCAACGATGGTCAGCCCCGCCGGAACCGCCGGAACCGCCAGTCAGGCCTCCAGAACCACCGGGATGATCATGGGACGCCGGCGCAGCTTGCGGTTGACCCACGTGCCGATGACCCGGCGGACGATCTGCTGCAGCTGGTGGTTGGTGTGGTCGGCGTTGCTGAGCACGGCCTCCTCCAGCGCGGCGTTGATCTTGGGAATGATGTCGTCGAAGACCGAGTCGTCCTCGGCCACGCCGCGAGCATGGATCTCGGGTCCGGAGACAACCTTGCCGGTGGCCCGGTTGATGACCGTGATGATGGAGATGAAGCCTTCGTCGCCCAGGACGCGGCGGTCCTTGAGGTCCGCGTCAGTGATCTCGCCGACGCTGGAGCCGTCCACGTACACAAAGCCGACCTCGACCTGGCCGACGATGTCGGCCTGGTGGTCCCGCAGGTCGATCACGGTGCCGTTGTCCGCAAGCAGGATGCTGGCCGCCGGAACGCCCGACTCCTCCGCGATCTTGCCGTTGGCGATCAGGTGGCGCGTCTCGCCGTGGACCGGCATGGCGTTGAGCGGCTCGAGGATGTTGTAGCAGTAGAGCAGCTCCCCTGCCGCGGCGTGGCCGGAGACGTGGACCTTGGCGTTGCCCTTGTGGATCACATCGGCGCCGAGCTTCAGCAGGCCGTTGATGATGCGGAAGACGGCGTTCTCGTTGCCGGGAATGAGGCTGGACGCCAGGATGACAGTGTCGCCTTCCCCTACCACCACGCGGTGGTCGCCGTTGGCCATGCGGGACAGCGCGGCCATGGGTTCACCCTGGGAGCCGGTGGACATCAGCACCACCCGGTTGTCCGGCAGCGTGTCGATGTTCTTCAGGTCCACCAGGATGCCGTCCGGCACGTGCAGGTAGCCGAGTTTGGCGGCGATGGCCATGTTCCGCACCATGGAACGTCCCACGAAGGCGACGTTGCGGCCGTGTTTGGCCGCCGCGTCCAGGACCTGCTGCACGCGGTGGACATGCGAGGAGAACGATGCCACGATGATGCGCTTGCTGGCCTGGCCGAAGAGCCGGTCCAGGGTGGGGCCGATCTCCTTCTCCGCGGTGGTGAATCCCGGGACGTCGGCGTTGGTGGAGTCGGACATGAACAGGTCCACGCCCTCTTCACCCAGCTTGGCGAAGTGCCGGAGATCGGTGATGCGGCCGTCGAGGGGCAGCTGGTCCATCTTGAAGTCGCCCGTGTGCAGCACGGTTCCGCCGGCTGTGCGGATGAAGACGGCCAGGGCGTCCGGGATGGAGTGGTTGACTGCCACAAACTCGCACTGGAACGGGCCGAACTGCTCCACCTGCCCCTCGGTGACGGACAGCGTGTAGGGCCTGATCCGGTGTTCCTGCAGCTTGGCTTCAATCAGTGCCAGGGTCAGCTGGGAGCCAACGAGCGGGATGTCGTTGCGGAGCCGCAGCAGGTACGGAACGGCTCCGATGTGGTCCTCGTGGCCGTGCGTGAGGACCACGGCGACGATGTCGTCGATCCGGTCCTCGATGTAGGAGAAATCGGGCAGGATCAGGTCAACGCCGGGCTGGGTTTCCTCGGGGAAGAGGACGCCGCAGTCGACAACCAGCAGCTTGCCGTCGATTTCGAACACAGCCATGTTCCGGCCGATTTCGCCCAGCCCGCCCAGCGGGACAATCCGCAGGGTGCCCTGGGGAAGGCGGGGAGGGGTAACGAGGCCGGGGAGGGCTACTTGGGTCATAATGCACTTCTTTCCAGACGGAAGAGTGCCGGTCTCAGTCCGTCAGGAAAAGACCAGCCCTCCCTCCGCCAAGTCCTCGCGGATGGTTTCGATCTCGGCTTCGTCCGGCTCCACGAGGGGCAAGCGGACAATCGAGTTGGGCAGGACTCCCTGCCATTTAAGAATTTGTTTGGCTGCAACGGCACCCTGGACACGGGTCATGGTTGCGCGTATTACCGGCTCAAGCTCGAAGTTGATCTTGCGGGCGGTTCCGAGGTCGTTCGCGTTGACCGCGTCGATGAGCTCCCGGAAGCGGCGGGTGGCGACGTGCGTGGTGACGCCCACGAGGCCCACGGCGCCCAGGGCCATCCACTGCAGGGTCAGGCCGTCGTCGCCGGAGTAGAAGGCAAGATCGGTCTCGGCCAGAACGCGGGTGGCTGCAGCGAAGTCGGCCTTGGCGTCCTTGACGGCCACGATGTTGGGGTGCTGTGCCAGCCGGATCATGGTGTCCGGGGCGATCTCGATGGAGGACCGTCCGGGGATGTCGTAGAGCATGACGGGCAGGTCCGTGGCAGAGGCGACCGTCTCGAAGTGTGCCCGGACGCCGGCCTGGCTGGGCTTGTTGTAGTAGGGCGTGACGATCAGCAGGCCGTCGACGCCCAGCTTGGCGGCCTCCTGGGACAGGTGCACGGAGTGGGCGGTGTCGTTGGTGCCGGTGCCGGCGATGACGGCGGCACGCCCGCCAACAGCTTCCATCACGGCGCGGAACATTCCGAGGTTTTCCTCGTCGGTGAGGGTGGACGTCTCGCCGGTGGTTCCCGTGACGACGAGGCCGTCGCAACCGTCGTCAACGAGCTTGCTGGCCAGTTCCGCGGCCTGCTGGTAATCGACCTTGCCGTCAGTGGTGAACGGGGTGACCATGGCGGTCAGGAGGGTGCCCAGGGCAGGAATGTTCGCGGAAGTGTTTGCCATGGGAAAAACGTTACCCTGTCACGTGCAGGTTAGGACAATGGCCGCCGCGTGATGATCGTCAAATTCCGGCGCGGACGCTACCCGCGGTACCGATCCAGGGAACCCCGCCGCAGCACAGCGGTAACCACTTCCGTTCCGTTACTCCCCGCCTGCTGCATGGACAGCCCGTCCGGCCCCCAGAAACCGCTCAGGCCGCAGGACGGTCCCAGCGGCGTGCGGCCACCGAGGTTGGCAAGGACGCCGTACATGCGGTTGTCCATGGCCCGGGCCCCGAGGTGCAGCCCCAGCCGGTGGCCTTCCTCCTGCGTATAGAGCGCCGAGACGGCATACACGTCGGCTCCTGCCGCGGCGGCACCACCGGAGTGTGCCGGATGGGCAGCATCGAAGCAGATGGCCAGTGCGATCTTCCAGCCGTCCACGTCCAGCAGGAGCGGTTCCCGGCCCAGTTCAAGCGCAGGCCCGCCAACAAGTCCTGCATGGGATTCGTAGCCTGGCCCAGCTTCGAACAGTGCCTGTTCGTCGCCGTGAAGGTGCGTCTTGAAGCCGGCTTCCTCCGTGCCGTTCGGGTGGACGGCCAGAGATGCGAGCCGCAGCGTGCCGTCCCCTTCCCGGAGGGGCGCCCCGACGACGGCGGTGATCCCGGTCCTGCGGCAGATCTCCCGGATGGGGTCCAGCCGATGGTCCCCGGGCGCCACCCACTGGTCCCCGCCCGAGTGGTCGCCGCCCCGCCGGTCCCCGCCGCGGAGCAGCGGCAGGTCGTACCCCGTGAGCGAGAGCTCGGGAAACACCACCAGCCTGGCACCGTGCGAGTCGGCGTCCTCGATGAGGCGCACATGCTCAGGCACGTTGGCGTCGATGCCGCCGCCCAGGGCCTCGTACTGGATGGCGGATACGGTCAGCGGGGCGGTCACGAGCCCATCCTAATATGTGACGGATTCTGTCAAGTGGGCAGACGGCTGCGGGCCCGGGGGGTGTGCTGTCCGGTGGGCTGGTTGTTTGTTGTGGGGCCGCGACCGGTTGTCGGTGGGGGCCCTGTCGTTGTGGCCGTGGTGTCTGGGCCGGGTGCTCAGCGTGTCGTTGGCGACGGCGTGGTCAGACTAATATGCGCGGGTTGGTTACCGCAGGGCGAAGGTGTTCGGCTGGAGGATATCGCTTCTCTAGTGTCGGGCGTGGCTTTTTGGGGGCTGCCCATAGGATGGACGCGAGTTCGCTCCACGCGCTGCGAGGTTACCGACGGACCAGACATCCCGGAGTTTTTCAGTGCCGCTGCCGTGCGGCGGTGGTTTGTGCTTCGTTGGCCAGGGACCAGCACCAGCCTGCCAGTTCCCGGGCAATGGCGACGTTCGCGACCACGGGCCGTTTCCGGTGTTCGAGGTAGACGAGCCAGCGATCATGCAGGCGGCGGTTGCCGGCCTGCCCGCGGGCCCGGGCTGTGGGGGTCGCCGCTTCCCAGCGGGAGCGCATCAACACCGATGGGTGCGTGTAGGGTCTGCGGTGGTGCCAGGCGGCTTCGATCAGGAGCCGGCGGGCATGGGTGTTCCCGGTCTTGGTGATGCCGCCCTGGGAGCGGCGCTGGCCCGAGGAATTCTCCGTAGGCACCAGACCCAGGTAAGCGCCGATCGTGCGGCCGGTGAAGCGGTTCCAGTCCCCAATCTCCACGGCCAGCCCAAACGCGGTCAGCGTCGAGATGCCGCGCAGGCATTCCAGCGCCCTCACCACGGGGGTGTATTCGCTGTCGTAGGCCAATTTCGTGATGGCTGCATCCGGGCGGTCGCGGCGGGCCAACGTTTCGGTGACGGTCTCGAGGGCCAGGTCGAAGGTCAGCTGCAGGGCCGGAGAATCGAAACGTTGCCGGTAGAGCCACGACATGTGGGCCAGGGTCCAGGTATCCCCGCCGCTGTAATGAATGCCCTGGCGCAGCAACAGCTTCGAGACCCGGTGCCGGGCCCGCATCAGGTCCCCGCGGGTATCTTCCCGGGCCCGGACCAGGTCCCTGGCAGCTTCCTGCCCGGGATCCGGAACAGTGACCTCGGTGATCTCATCGAGTTTCAACAGCCGGGCCAGATGCAGGGCGTCGTTCCGGTCCGTTTTCACCCTGTCCCCGGGCGGGCGTTGAAGCTTGGACGGCGCCGCGACCACACAGTCAACACCGGAGCTCCGCAGGAACCTGGCCAGCGTGAAACCTGTCGGTCCGGCCTCGTAAACCACCCGGCACGGGCCAGGCAGGGCCCTGATCCAGGCCAGAATCTCAGCATGGTCCGGCGTCAGCCGGCCCCGGAGAACCTCGCCGGTCTCACCATCGATCGCGCACGCAACAACCGACAGGGCGTTGACATCCAGGCCGACGTGAGTACGCTCGTGCATAGCTGGAACCTCCAAACTTCAAATGTGGCTCTGCCCCAATGGATTAAGTCTGGGAACAACCCACGCGAGATTGAAGAGAAGGTTCCAGCCCCACCAATTCCTGGCCCTTCTGACAGAGGTCATTCACGCCGGGATGGTTTCCGGACCGCGGCCACCCGGAAACGAGCCATGCACCAAAGCCCGCGGTCCGGAACCGCCCGGCGATAATGGACGAATCAGAAGGGCCAGCACCCCAGCCCCGGCCACAACCCCTCAGACATATCGTCTAGGCCGGGCCGGCCCCCGAGCAGTATCTCTCCACGGCGGCCTCCCGCAGTGATTCGGCCCACAGGGTGAGGCGCTGCGCGGCGCGGACGTAGTGGAACAGTTCCATGGGCGTCAGAGCTTCGACGTCCGTTTCAGACAGCCGGCGGGCAAGCTCGGCTCCCGGCGTCTGGTCGGAGAGTGCAACACCTTCCCGGCCCCACTGGATATCCTCGGCAGGCTCCCCCGCCACGAGTTGCCGGAAAAGGAAGTCCACCACACCCGGGCTCATCGCCTTCAGCGGATCACCCTTGAGCGGGTCAGCCCTGGGCAGGTCAGCCTTGGCCGCTTCAGCCCTGGACACTTCAGCCCGGGACACTTCAGCCCGGGGCGCTCGGGCCGTGAGGGGGTCAGTCCTGAGCTGGGGCCCGCCAGGCCTCCGCCCTTCCAGCCCGTGACCTGCCGAACGCCCCGATGACTTCTTCATGCCCGAAATACTATTCGAACATATATTCGAATACAAGGCCTGGGCTGGACTCATTCTGGATGCGGGGTGTGACAAAGCGCGGGCCCAGGGCCGCCCGCCGGGTTTTTGTCCTGTCCCGCCGCATGCGCGGGTGCGTCACTGGGAGGTACGACGGCGACCCGCCGCCTTCCGCCGCCAGCCGGAGGTGCCCCGATGCGCAAGATCATCCTGATGATGTCGGTGTCCCTGGATGGATTCTTCGAGGGGCCCGGCCGGGACATCAGCCGGCATCTGGTGAACGACGAACTCCTCGGCCACCTCAACGACCGGTTCCGCACTATGAGTGCCTTCATGTCCGGACGCATCACCCACGAGCTGATGGCCGGTTCCTGGCCTACAGCGGACCAGGATCCCGAACTCCCGGCGCCCATGGTCGAGTTCGCCGGGATCTGGCGCGGCATGCCCAAGTTTGTGTTTTCGCGGACCCTCACCGGGGCCGGCTGGAACACGACGGTGATTCACGACGTCGTGCCTGAACAAATCGCGGAACTGCAGGCCCAGCCCGGCGGCGGCTAGGGGCCCGGCGCCAGGGGTTCACGAAAATCAGTGCGCCATGGCTGATGTGAGACGATCACACCATGACCTCGCGGAGCACGGCTGCATCTTCCAAGACAGCGAAGGGGCCAGCCACAGGCGTCCGACTGGCCGGCATTGACGCTGCCCGCGGCCTGGCCCTCCTTGGCATGATGGCCACCCACCTGCTCCCGACCTTCGAGCCCAACGCCGCGCTGACCCCGACCTGGGTGGGCCTGACATTCTCCGGCCGCGCCGCTGCCCTGTTTGCCGTGCTCGCGGGAATCGGCCTGGCCCTGTCCACCGGTAAGCAACAGCCCCTCGACGGACCCGGACTGACGGCGGCACGGCGCGGCATCGCGATGCGCGCCCTGGTGATCGCCGTCGTCGGGCTCGCGCTCGGCGGACTTGACGTCAACATAGCCGTGATCCTGGTGCATTACGCCGTGCTGTTCCTGTGCATCCTGCCGTTCATCGGGCTGCACCTGTCGGCCCTGTGCGCCTGGGCCGCGGGCTGGATCCTGCTTTCCCCGCTGATTGCGTTCCTCCTTCGGCCCTGGCTCATGGCCGCGGATCCGCCGCTGCAGCTCAACCACAACCCGGGGTGGGAAGACATCACCGCCCCGGGCCAACTGCTGGGCGACCTGTTCCTGACGGGGTACTACCCGGTCTTCCAGTGGATTTCTTATCTGCTGGTGGGGCTCATCATCGGCAGGCTCGCCCTGACCACGGCAATCGTTCCCGTGTTGCTGCTGCTCGGCGGCACCGCAGTAGCGGCCTTCTCGAAGGTCCTGGGCACGGCGGCGATGGCGCAATGGGGTGGCCGCGCCGCCCTGCAGGACATCCTCACCGACCCCAACTATCCGCTGGACAGCCTCCTGCAGGTCAATCTGGCCGGCGTCCGGCAGGAGGGATCGTGGTGGTGGCTGGCCAGCAGCGCCCCCCATTCCGGAACCACGCTGGACCTGCTGCATACCAGCGGCGTGGCGGCCGCCGTCGTCGGCCTTTGCCTTCTGGTGGGCAGGCTGGGACAGTGGCTGGCCCTGGACCTGCTGCTTCCGCTGCGCGGACCGGGGGCCATGACGCTGACGCTGTACACCGCCCATGTGTGCGTGGTGGCATCGTTCCATCTCAAGCCGTTGCCGGCGGGGTGGACCGAGGACGGCATGTACTTCGCCCACGCGGCGCTGGCCGTGCTGATCGGGATGCTCTTCGTCATCCTGAAATGGCGGGGTCCGCTGGAATGGCTCGGGCACGCCGCCAACCAGGTGGGCCGGCACCAGCCGGCAAGAGTCCGCTAACCGGACCCCGACCAGGCGCGGCCCGGGCCACGGGCCCGAGGGCGGCCGGGCCGAGGGCCCGAGGGCGGCCGGCCCAATGGCCCGAGGGCGGCCGTGCCGAGGCTAGCGCACCACAGCGTCGCCGGAGGCGCGGAACAGCCGCACCGCATCGCGCATTGAGGAACGTGCCCGCTTCCGGTCTCCCGACGCGTCGTAGGCGCAGCTGAGCCGGAACCAGGACCGCCAGTCGTCCGGGGCCGCTTCCGTTTCCGCGCGGTACTTCTCGAATTCCTGGTCCGCGGCAGCCCGGATGATCCGGCCGGCGGGGGTGCGGGGCAGGTTGTCCTCCGGCAGGCCGCCTTCCGCCTCCAGCACCCGTGCCATCTGTTCGGTCCGGGCACCGAAGAGAAGTTCCCGGATCAGGGCCCAGGCGCCAATCACGGGCAGCACGAGGTACGCCGCGCCGATGGCTTTGGCCACCGGCTCGGCGTCGGTCAGCAGCAGGATGGAGCGCTGGAAGGACACCACAAGATAAAAGACCAGCAGGAGCGTCACCGCGCCCACCCAGATCTTGGTGCGGTTTGTCCTCAGCCAGCCAAGAAGCGGTTTCACTGCGTTACAGCCCCAGGTCCAGGTAGCCGTCCAGGCCGACGGTGAGCCCCGGGTGCGCCGCGACGTTCCGCACGCCGAGGAGCACGCCCGGCATGAACGAAGCGCGGTCGAAGGAATCATGACGGAGCGTCAGCTGCTCCCCCGGACCGCCGAGCAGGACTTCCTGGTGCGCCACCAGCCCGCGGAGGCGGACACTGTGCACGCGCACGCCGTCCACCTCGCAGCCGCGGGCGCCGGCCAGTTCAGTGGTGGTGGCATCGGGGCTGGGGCCGACGCCGGCCGCTTCACGTTCCGCCGCCACCAGCTGGGCGGTGCGGACGGCGGTGCCCGACGGCGCGTCCACCTTGTCCGGGTGGTGGAGTTCGATGATCTCCACGGATTCGAAGTACTTGGACGCCTTGGCGGCAAATGCCGACGTGAGCACGGACCCGAGGGCAAAGTTGGGTGCAATCAGCACACCGACCTCCGGGTGGCCGGACAGCAGGGTCTCCAGCGACTCCAGCCTGCCCAGATCCCAACCCGTGGTGCCCACCACCGCGTGCATGCCATTTTCGACGGCGAAGCGGACGTTTTCCTCGGTACTCTCCGGGACGGTGAGGTCGACTACGTACCGGGCACCGGCGTCGAGCAGGGAATCCAGGGAATCGCCGCGTCCCAGCGCGGCGACGAGCAACATGTCCGGAGCGGCCTCCACAGCTTTGACGGCCTCGGCGCCCATGCGCCCGTTTGCGCCCAGAACGGCGACAGGAAGTTGTTGGGTCATGGATTCAACACTACCGTTCGGCCGGCTGGCGGTCTGAACCGGAGCGCATGCGTTACCTCACGCGCGCACGCTGCAGCCCGCGCACTGCCGGACGTATCACCGCCCCCTATTCCCCGGCCCCGACCCATTCAACAGTGCCGTCACTGAAGAACTGTTCCTTCCAGATCGGCACCTGCGCCTTGACCCGGTCCACGAGCTCGGAACACACAGCAAAGGCCTGCCCGCGGTGGGCGGCCGATACCGCGCAGACGAGGGCAGGGTCGCCGATCTCCAGCGGGCCCACCCGGTGCGCGACCCAGATCCGGACGGGCTGGGACTCTGTCCCTTCGTGCCCGGCGGCCCCGGCCTGTTCGGCCACCAGCTGCGCCACGACGTCGTCCAGAACTTTCCGGGCCGTGGGGTGGGCGCTGTAGCTGAGCCGGTCCACCGGCTTGCCGCCGTCGTGGTTCCGGACCACCCCGCTGAAGCTGACCACGGCTCCGGCGGTCTCGGACTCCACAGCGGCGATGGCCTGATCCACGGAGATGGGCTCGGTGCTGAGCACCGCGGTTACTACTTCGAACGAAGCCTCAGTGGCCATGTCCGCCCTCCAACTGGTCGCACAGGTGCCCGATCACCGGGTCCAGGACGGACAGGCCGTCCATGACGCCCTTGGGTGATCCGGGCAGGTTGATGATGAAAGTCCGGCCGGCCGAACCGGCATGTCCCCGGCTCAGCATGGCATGCGGCGTCTTCGCCGTTCCGAACTGGCGGATACCCTCCATGATGCCGGGGATTTCGCGGTCCAGCAGCGGCAGGGTCATTTCCGGCGTGCGATCGTCCGGGCTCAGGCCCGTGCCGCCGCTGGTGATAACGACGGCGGGTTCCTGGCTCAGGAGCGCGCGGATCGCCGCGCCCACCGGTTCACCGTCGGGCACCACCATCACCGGATACGGCACGAACCCGTGTTCGGTGAGCCAGTCTGTGATGACCGGCCCGGTCTCGTCCTGGTAGACGCCGGAGGCAGCGCGGGTTGACGCAATGACGACGCCGGCCTTGCGGCCCTGCACCTCGCCGTGGACGTGCGCTCCCCTGGATTTGGAGGCGCTGGCCGTGGAATCGGGGGCCGTGGAATCGGTGCTGCTCACAGGGCCCAGTCCCCGCTTTTGCCGCCGCTCTTGGCCAGGACCTTGATATCCGTGAGGACAGCATGCTTGTCCACGGCCTTGATCATGTCGTAGACGCTCAGCGCGGCCACGGAGGCGGCCGTCAGGGCCTCCATTTCGACGCCGGTCACACCGCGGGTCTTGACGGTGGCCAGGATCTCCACGGTCTCGGGGCCCAGTTCGAAGTCGACAGTCACCTTCGAAATGGGGAGCGGATGGCACAACGGGATCAGCTCAGGCGTTTTCTTGGCCGCCATGATCCCGGCAACGCGGGCCACGGCCAGGGCGTCACCCTTGGGCAGGCCGCCGGTGCCCAGCAGCGCCAGGACCTCGGCGGTGCTGCGGACCGTCGCCGTGGCCGTGGCCTCGCGCGTGGTTTCCGGTTTTCCTGAGACGTCCACCATCTGGGCCGTGCCGTCACGGCGCAGGTGCGTCAGGGCGCCGTGGTCATTTTCTGCAGTCACAACATCCATACTTCCACCTCGGCGCCCTCGTCGAGGGCAGCGGTGCCGACGGGTACGTGCACCAGGGCATTCGAGTGGGCCAGCGCCTGCACCAAATGCGAGCTTTCGCCGCCCTCCAGCCGGACTGTGCCATCAGCCTGGAAAGACCCGCGCCGGACCTGGTGCTTGCCGGCCGGTGAGGTCAGCGACTGGGCCAGCCGGGCGCGGAACGTGGGCCTGTGCGCTGGCGCTCCGAACAGCTCGCCCAGCACCGGACGGAGGAACATCTCGAAGGAGACGAGGCAGCTGACGGGGTTCCCCGGAAACGCAAGGAGGGGGACGCCGTCGAACGTTCCCAGTCCCTGGGGGCCGCCGGGCTGCATAGCGACGTGCTGGAACGCGACGTCCTGGCCGTCCATGGCCTGCCGCACCACCTCGTAAGCGCCTTTGCTCACTCCCCCGGTGGTGACAACCAGGTCCACCTCGCGCGCATGGGTGCGCAGCAGCGCCCGCAGGCCGTCCGGACTGTCGGCGGAAATCCCTGCCCTGGTCACGCTAATTCCCGCCTGCCGCAGGGAGGACTCCAGGAGGGTGCCGTTGGCGTCATAGATTTTTCCCTCGCCCAACTGTTCCCCGGGTTCCACCACCTCATCGCCGGTGGTGACCAGCAGGACCGAAAGCTGCTGGTGGACCAGGACCTCCGGCAACCCCAGCGCGGCTAGCAGTCCCAGCTGCGCCGGCCCCAGGCAGGTGCCCGCTGCCAGGGCCTGCCGGCCAGCTTCGATGTCGCTTCCGGCGGCGCGGATGTACGTTCCGGCAGCCGTGGCGGGCAGCCTCACCTCAGCTTCTTCGCCCGGGGCCGGAAAGACGGAGGGGACGGCCTGTTCAATGGGTACGACGGCGTCTGCCCCGTCGGGCACCATGGCACCGGTCATGATGGGGACAGCGGTGCCTGGCTGCAGGGGCGCGGGCTTCGCCCCCGCCGGAACCGGGGCCGCCACGCGCAGGTCCGCGCCGCCGTCGGGCACGTCGCCGGAGCGGATGGCAAAGCCATCCATCTGGGAGTTTGGAAACGGGGGCAGGCTCAACGGAGCGGTGACATCCTCCGCCAGCCCGCGGCCCAGCGCCCGCACCAGCGGCAGCTTTTCGGTCCGCTCCGGGGACAGCAGGGGTTCGAGGAGCTCCCTGACCGCCTGCCGGTGGTCCGCGACGCTCCGGTGGGAACCGTGATCGTGCTTGCCCTCAACGTGCTGGCTGTGCTGATGGGCGCTGTGCTCGTGCGGGCTGTGCATGGTCCGGCCTTTGGTGGGCTACGTTTTCACGTCCACTCTAATGGTGTGGAAGCCGGTGGCACCGTCAGGCGCCACGGAGCGCTGTTCCTCCGTCTGGTCAGTGCCTTTGAGGTCCGTGGCCCGCACCTGGATTTCGTGCTGCCCGGGCTGCAGGTCGACGCCGAGCTGCCACTGGTACCACGTGTCCACCGAGATGCCCGGAGCCAGCTTGGCCGGTTGCCAGCTCCCCCCGTCCACGCGGAGCTCGACCCTGCCGATTCCGGTGTGCTGCTCCCAGGCCACACCGCCGAACACCACGGTCCCGGCCGGAACCGAGGCTCCGTCCCTGGGCACGTCGATCCGGGATGAGATCTTGATGGGACCGTGCTCAGACCAGCCGCGCGGCGTCCAGTAGGCAACGTCGTCGGCGAACCTGGTGACCTTGAGTTCGGTGAGCCACTTGGTCGCCGAGACATATCCGTACAGCCCGGGCACAATCATCCGCACGGGGAAGCCGTGTTCGAGTGGAAGCGGATCGCCGTTCATGCCCACGGCAAGCAGCGCATCCCGGCGGTCGGTGAGCGCCTCGAGCGGGGTGCTGGCCGTAAAGCCGTCCGAGCTTCGCGACAGGACCATGTCCGCGTCCGGCCTGGGTCCGGCCATGGCGAGCAGCTCCCGCACCGGCCAGCCCAGCCAGCGTGCGTTGCCGATCAGGTCGCCGCCCACCTCGTTGGACACGCAGGCGATGGTCACATACCGCTCGATCAGGGGTTTGGCCAGCAGCGCGTCGAACGTGAGCTCCACCTCGCGTTCCACCAGTCCGGTGACCTTGAGCTTCCACTCGCGGGAATCAAGCACGGGGACAGACAGGGCGGTGTCGATGCGGTAAAAGTCCGGGTTGGGTGTCACCAACGGGGCAACCCCCGCGAGTCCGGTGTCAGCGCCGGCCGGAATGGGCGGCGCCGGGGACTCCGGCACGGGCAGCCGCAGGGTCCGGCGAACCTCGTTGATGCCCGCGGCCCCGCCCCGCCATACGGTAACGACGGCGCCGCCCACCAGGACACCGGCGGCGGTGCCTCCCAGCAGCTGGAAGAAACCCCGCCTCGCCGGTCCAGGGGCGGCATCACCGGCAACGCCCGCATCAGCCAACCGCCGAACCAGCTTCAGCAGCACCGCGATCCCAATCCCGGCTGCAAGGAGAGGCAGGACGACGGCGGCGGCCGTCACCTGGGCGCGGGTCAGGACGGCGGCCAGGCCCACGACGCCGAAGACGGCAAAGACAACGGCACCCGCGAAGCGCCGGCGCAGCTCGAGGACGCCTGCCAGGGCAGCGAAAGCGGCGATGCCCAGCGCCATGCCGGCCAGCAGGGCCAGCTTGTCCGCTGTTCCGAAGAGGGAAACAGCCCAGTCCTTGACGCCCGGCGGTGCAGCGTCGATGACGGCGCCGCCCAGCGCTGTCATCGTTGAAAGTGAAGGACTGACGAAGCCGGCGATGAGTTCGCTGGCGACGAGTCCTGCGCCGGCAGCCACCACGCCGGCGGCCGCCGCCCACTTGCGCCGGCTTCGGCTTGGCTCATGGGACCCGTTCACCCCTCCAGCATAGATTCACCAGCCCGTTCCGGCACTGCCGCCGCCCTCCTGCGGCCGCCGCAGTTGCGGGGCGGCAGTGGCGGCACAGCCGCAGCGCAGTCAGGGGACGGGTCCGGTGTGATCGGCGCCCTATCGTGGCGTAGCCTTAAGTAATGAGTGTTCAGCTTGGCATACCGCAGCGCCGCGAGGGAGTGGCATCCAATTCGGGTTCGCAGTCCCTTCCCGCTACGCGCCCGGCAGGGGTTCCCGACCGCCGCCCGGCTGAGGCTCCCGCCGGCCTCGCCGACCGGTACGGCCGCAGGGCCACGGACATGCGGCTTTCGCTGACGGACAAGTGCAACCTGCGGTGTACCTACTGCATGCCGGCCGAGGGGCTGGAGTGGCTCGCCAAACAGGCAGTCATGACCGGCGAGGAAATCGCGCGGATCGTCGGCATCGGAGTCAACCGGCTGGGCGTGCGTGAACTGCGTTTGACCGGCGGTGAGCCGCTGGTGCGGGCCGACCTCGTCGACATCATTGGCGCCCTTCGCCAGGCCCACCCCGAACTTCCGATTTCCATGACGACGAACGGCGTGGGCCTGGACCGCAAGGCCGCAGCGCTCAAGGCGGCCGGCCTGACCCGCATCAACGTCTCCCTGGACTCGCTGCACGAGGAAACCTTCGCCAAACTGACCCGGCGCCCGTTCCTGGACCGGGTGCTCGCGGGCGTGGACGCCGCCTGGGCCGCCGGCCTGGGACCCGTGAAGCTCAACGCCGTGCTGATGCGGGGCATCAACGACACCGAATCGCCGTCCCTCCTCGCCTGGGCGCTGGAGCGCGGCTACGAGCTGCGGTTCATCGAGCAGATGCCGCTGGACGCCGACCACGGCTGGACCCGCCGGAACATGATTACCGCGGCCGAGATCCGCGAACTGCTCTCCGGGGAGTTCGTGCTGAGCCCGGATCCGCGTGCCCGCGACGGCGCACCGGCGGAACGCTTTGAAGTACGACGCCGGATGGCCGGTTCCGGTGATTCATCCGGTTCCGCTGATTCACACGGCTCCGCTGATTCACACGGCCCGGTGCTGGGCACGGTGGGGATCATCGCCTCCGTCACCGAGCCGTTCTGTTCCGACTGCCGGCGGACCCGGATCACCGCCGAGGGCAAGATCATGAGCTGCCTCTTCTCCCGCGAGGAATTCGACCTGCTCGGCCTGCTGCGGCAAGGCGCCAGCGACGAGCAGCTCGCCGAACGCTGGCAGGACGCCATGTGGCTGAAGCCCAAAGCCCACGGGATGGACCACGTGGGACTCGACGCTCCGGACTTCGTCCAGCCGGACCGCAGCATGAGCGCCATCGGAGGCTAATCCTTGAACGTACGATACTTCGCTGCCGCACGCGCCGCGGCCGGCGTGGATGAAGAGCGCTTCGAACTTCCCGCCGGCTCCACGGTGGAGGCGCTCCTCGCTGCCGTGCTCGGCGTCGAACGCCCTGAGCCTCCGGCCGGAACGCCGCCGCTGGACAGGATCCTGGCCCGCAGCAGCTTCCTGCTGAACGAGGTCGCTGTCCGGGACCGCACCACCCTCCTTGCGGCCGGCGACGTGGTGGACGTCCTGCCGCCCTTCGCCGGCGGCTAACCCAACTGTGTAACAGCACAGGGCGTTCCCAGCCGTGGGAACGCCCTGTGCTGCTACCGGGTTGGGTCGCACCCCGTTGGGTGGTCCGGCCGGACGCCCGGACCTACCATGGCACTACCTCGCCATTTACGCGCGCCGGCATTGGACCGCACCGGGAATGGACCTGAGGCAGGCCAAAGGAGACCGGAAATGTTCACCCTGCAGATTGAGCACGCCATCAAGGACTTCGACACGTGGAAGGCGGCCTTTGACCGCGACCCCGTGGACCGGGCCGGCTCCGGCGTCATAGCCCACCGGATCGGCCGCCCCGTGGAGGACGACCGGTACATCGTGGTGGACCTCGACTTCGAGCGCCAGGACCAGGCCGAGGCGTTCCTGGCCAAGCTGCGCGAAAATGTGTGGAGCTCCCCTGATGTGGCGCCCGCCCTGTCCGGCTCCCCGCAGACCCGGGTCATCGAACTGGTGGGCTGAGCCCCACGCCCTTACTTGGGGCGGACTTACGTCAGGCGCGGTGGCAGATGGAGGTCATGAACGGCTGAAAGCCCTGGGCCTCCCCCAGCCGCAGTTCGGCCGTGTGGATCAGCACGTCCTGGTCCACCCGGAAGGTGTGCCGGGCGGTGCCGCGGTCGCTGCGCCGCTCCACCGTGAGGGTCGCGTCGTGCCAGACACCACGGGCCGGAGCCGCCGGGGGCCTGCCCATGCTGTCGACGTAGTACCAAAGCGTTTCGTCGTGGTCCGGATCCACCGTGAAGACCCCGTGCCCCTCAAAATGCGTGCCGTCGGCTTCGGTATGGCGGTAGGACTGGACGACGGCGAACCCGCCGGCCGCGCGGGTGAACGTCACCTCCGCGGTGGCCGTACGTGCCGGACCCCACGGCGAGGCGGCCAGTTCGGTGGTTCCCAGCCAGCGCCCCACAAAGATCTCCAGCGCTTCATGCGCTGTTCCCGGTTGCGGCTGGTCCATCGTTCCTCCTATGCCGGAACTACCGTGAATTCAGAGCCCGAAGGTTTCCGACTCGTCGAAGGGGCCTACCACTGTGACCGTCCGGGGGGCCGCGGCAAGCTCGCTGGCCAGCTCCTGGACCTGTTCCGCCGTCACGGCTTTGATGAGCCGCAGGGTCTCGTCGATGTCCTGGTATTCGCCCGAGACCAGTTCGGCGCGGCCCAGCCGGGACATGCGGGAGCCGGTATCCTCCAGGGCCAGGACGATTCCGCCGCAGAGCTGTCCCACCGCCTTGCGGAGCTCGTCCTCGGAGATGCCGCCGGCCGCGAGGTCGTCGAGTTCGGCGCCAAGTAGTTCCAGGACTTGGCGGACCTTGGTGGGCGTGCAGCCGGCGTACATGCCGAAGTAGCCTGCGTCGGCGTAGGAGGACGCGAAGGAATACGTGGAGTACACGAGCCCGCGCTTCTCGCGGATCTCCTGGAACAGCCGTGACGACATTCCGCCGCCGAGCACGGCGTTCAGCACGCTCATGACGTAACGGCGTTCATCGGTGGCAACGATGGTGGGGCAGCCCATGATGATGTTGGCCTGTTCCACCGGCCGGGTGACCACGTGCAGCCCGGCGGTGCCGGTGATCTCCGCGCGCTCGGTGGAGCGACGCTCCACGGGAGCCGCCCCGGACTCAAGCGACCACCCGGCTGAGTGGAGGGCATCCACCACAAGCCGGCAGACGACGTCGTGCTCCAAACCGCCGGCGGCGGTGATCACCAGCTCATCCGGGCGGTAGTAGCGGCGGTAGTGGTCCCAGACGGAGTCACGCGCCACGGCGCGGATCGCGTCCGGCGTGCCGCCAATGGGGCGTCCGAGCGGATGGGTGCCAAGCACGGCGGCCACGAAATGCTCGTGGGCGACGTCCGTGGGGTCGTCGCTGTCCATGGCGATCTCTTCGAGGATGACGTCCCGCTCCTGCTCCATCTCTGCGGGATCCAGCACGGCGCCGGTGATCATGTCGGCGATGACGTCGATGGCCATCGGCAGGTCCGTGTCCAGTACCCGGGCGAAGTAGCAAGTGCTTTCCT
Source organism: Arthrobacter sp. NPDC056493 (assembly GCF_042795115.1). Taxonomy (NCBI): domain Bacteria; kingdom Bacillati; phylum Actinomycetota; class Actinomycetes; order Micrococcales; family Micrococcaceae; genus Arthrobacter; species Arthrobacter sp. NPDC056493. The sequence continues at coordinate 40,637 of NZ_JBHTSL010000034.1, forward strand.
TCGCGGTGGCGGCATTGGATTCGCCGCCCACCTCGTCAAAGGCTGACGCGATCTCCAGGGCCGTGCGCCTCTTGGTGCCCTTGAACAGCAGATGCTCAAGGAAGTGCGTGGAGCCGTGCTGACCTGGGGCTTCGTCACGGGACCCGACGCCCACCCAGAATCCGATGGTGGCTGAACGCTGCCCCGGCATGGCCTCAGTCAGGACGCGCACCCCGCCGGGGAGGACCGAGCGGCGGACTTCCGAACCGCCGTCGGCTCCATGGATCAGGGTGTCGCCGGGGTGGTTCTGCGCCAGCGGCAGGGGTACGACAGTCATCAAGGCCTTTCGGGAAGCGGAGCCAAATCTGCCTGCAATCGTACCAGCGGGCCCCGCCGTCGGCGTGGCTCTGACATGGGCTGTTTGCCGCCGCAAGCGGGGTTGGGGTGCGGGTTAAACGGGACGGGGCCGGTGGTACAACCAACGGCCCCGCCCTGATGGGTTCCGGCAGCACGCAGCTGCCGGAGCCCGGAACTACTCGGAAGCGTCCGAGCCTTCTGCCGGAGCCGAAGCGTGGACGCGGTCGGCTTCGCCGGCGCCTTCCTCTTCAGCCACTACCGGAGACAGGGACAGCTTTCCGCGGTCGTCGATCTTGGTGATCTCGACCTGGATCTTCTGACCGACGGAGACGACGTCGTCGACGTTGTCCACGCGCTTGCCGCCGGCGATCTTGCGCAGCTCGGAGATGTGCAGCAGGCCGTCCTTGCCCGGGGTCAGGGAAACGAAGGCGCCGAAGGTGGTGGTCTTGACGACCGTACCCAGGTAGCGCTCGCCGATTTCCGGAACCTGCGGGTTGGCGATGGCGTTGATCGCGGAGCGTGCGGCGTCGGCGGACGGGCCGTTGGTGGCGCCGATGTAGACGGTGCCGTCGTCCTCGATGGAGATGTCCGCGCCGGTGTCCTCCTGGATCTGGTTGATCATCTTGCCCTTGGGGCCGATGACCTCGCCGATCTTGTCCACGGGGATCTTGACGGCGATGACGCGCGGAGCGAACTCGGAGAGCTCATCCGGGGTGTCGATCGCGGCGTTGATGACCTCGAGGATGTGCAGGCGGGCCTCGCGGGCCTGCTTCAGTGCTGCTGCCAGCACGGATGCCGGGATGCCGTCGAGCTTGGTGTCCAGCTGGATGGCCGTGACGAACTCGGAGGTACCGGCAACCTTGAAGTCCATGTCGCCGAAGGCATCTTCGGCGCCGAGGATATCGGTCAGGGCGGCGTAGCGGGTCTGGCCGTCCACCTGGTCGGAGACCAGGCCCATGGCGATACCAGCGACGGCGGCCTTCAACGGAACACCGGCGTTGAGCATGGACAGCGTCGAGGCGCAGACCGAGCCCATGGAGGTGGAGCCGTTGGAGCCGAGGGCTTCGGACACCTGGCGGATGGCGTACGGGAATTCCTCGCGGGACGGCAGCACCGGGACGAGCGCGCGCTCGGCGAGGGCACCGTGGCCGATTTCACGGCGCTTCGGGGAACCGACGCGGCCGGTCTCACCGGTGGAGTACGGCGGGAAGTTGTAGTTGTGCATGTAGCGCTTGCGCGTTACCGGCGACAGCGAGTCGATCTGCTGTTCCATCTTGAGCATGTTCAGCGTGGTGACGCCCATGATCTGGGTTTCGCCACGTTCGAAGATGGCAGAGCCGTGAACGCGGGGCAGGACCTCGACCTCGGCGGTGAGCTGGCGGATGTCCGTCAGGCCACGGCCGTCGATGCGGACCTGGTCCTTGAGGATGCGCTGGCGCACAACGTGCTTGGTCACCGAGCGGAACGCTGCGGAAACTTCCTTCTCGCGGCCCTCGAACTGGCCGGACAGGGAGGCAACAACCTCGTCCTTCAGCTCGTCGGCTGCGTTGTCGCGCTCCTGCTTGTCAGCGATCTGGAAGACAGACGTGAGCTTCTCGGCTGCGGCAGCCTCGACGGCGGCGTACACGTCGTCCTGGTAGTCCAGGAAGACGGGGAACTCGACGGTGGGCTTGGCGGCGCGGGCGGCCAGGTCCTGCTGGGCTTCGCAGAGTGCCTTGATGAACGGCTTGGCAGCCTCGAGGCCCTCGGAAACAACCTCTTCGGTGGGAGCGGTGGCGCCCTGTTCCTTGATGAGGCTCCAGGAGTTGTCAGTGGCTTCGGCCTCGACCATCATGATGGCGATGTCGTCTCCGTCGGCTCCCGACACAGTCCTACCGGCAACGACCATGTTGAACACGGAGTTCTCAAGCTGGGAGTGCTTCGGGAAGGCAACCCACTGCGAACCCTGCTCGTCGGCGACGAGGGCAACGCGGACGCCGCCGATCGGGCCGGAGAACGGCAGGCCGGACAGCTGGGTGGACATCGAGGAGGCGTTGATGGCCACGACGTCGTAGAGCTCGTCCGGGTTGATCGCCAGAACGGTGACGACGATCTGGACCTCGTTGCGCAGGCCCTTGACGAACGCGGGGCGCAGCGGGCGGTCCATCAGGCGGCAGGCCAGGATGGCTTCGGTGGACGGGCGGCCTTCGCGGCGGAAGAACGAGCCCGGGATGCGGCCGGCGGCGTACATGCGCTCTTCGACGTCCACCGTCAGGGGGAAGAAGTCAAAGCCTTCACGCGGGTGCTTGCCTGCGGTGGTGGCGGAGAGCAGCGCGGTGTCCTCGTCGATGTACACCATGGCTGCGCCGGCTGCCTGCTTGGCAAGACGGCCGGTTTCGAAGCGGATTACACGCTTGCCAAAGCGGCCATTGTCAATGACTGCTTCTGAGAACTGGATTTCGGGACCCTCCAAGAGAGTCACCTCCGTTTCCTATGTAACGGAAGTCCAGCCGCATCAACCCAGCCCAGCATCTGTCTACTGGCCCTGCACCCGGTCATCGATCGAGACCCTCGGGCCGGCTTCAATCAGCGAAGCTTCCCGGGAATCACTACCGAGGACCGCGAATGCGTGATGCGGTTGATCCTCCTGTTTAGTTTTTATGTACTGACGAGGCGGCCCGTTCCGGGAGGAAAGGGCCGCCTCCAAACCAGACTAGCGGCGCAGGCCGAGGCGCTCGATGAGCGAACGGTAGCGGGCGATGTCGGTGTTCTTCAGGTAAGTCAGCATGCGCTTGCGGCGACCAACCATGGCCAGCAGACCGCGCTGGGTGTGGAAGTCGTGCTTGTGCTCCTTCATGTGCTCAGTCAGATCCTTGATCCGCTGAGTCAGGACCGCAATCTGGACCTCCGGCGAACCGGTGTCGCCCTCGGACGTTGCGAAATCCTTGATGATGGACTGCTTTACGGCGGCGTCAAGTGCCACAATAACTCCTAGAGATGTGCCGTGAGGCCCGAGTCAGTAATTCACTGCCGGGGGTGCCGGCGCGGACTTCCGAGGAACGTTCCGCACAAGACAGGACCCAGCAACCACGGACTGCAGCCGGATCCACCGCTTAGTTTACCGGCCGCGTTGCAATCTTGTCGAAACGGCAACGGGGCCGGTCAAACCGCACGAAACCCGCTCAGGCCTCCGGAAGCAGGTCCCGGATGGCTGCCATGCCGCGGTGGAGTTCGGCAAAGCCGGTGCTCAGCGGCGACAGTCCGATCCTGATGCCCTGCGGTGCGCGGAAGTCCGGGATCACATCTCTCTGCCAGAGTGCCGCGGTCACCTCACGGAAAGCGGGATGGTCAACGGTGATGTGGCCACCGCGGCGGTCCGGATCCCGGGGCGTGGCAAGCCTCACCCCGGCCGGCGCCAGCCAGGCGTCGTGCAGTTCCAGCGCATAGCCGGTGAGCTGCCGCGACTTTTCGCGGATGGCGGCCATTCCGGCCTCGTCAATCAGGTCCAGCGTGCCGCGCATGGCGATCATTCCAAAGATGGCCGGCGTTCCGCTCAGGAAACCGCGGATGCCGGCGGCCGGTTCGTAGCCCGGGCCCATCTCGAACGCGTCCTTGCGGCCCATCCATCCCCAGATGGGCTGCGCCAGTCCGGGCAGGTGCCGGTCATTGACGTAGGCGAAGGCGGGCGAGCCAGGCCCGCCGTTCAGGTACTTGTATGTGCAGCCCGCGGCAAAGTCCACATTCCAGGCATCCAGCTGCAACTCCACGGCCCCGGCGGAATGGCACAGGTCCCAGACCACCAGCCCGCCGGCGTCGTGCACTGCCTCCGTAATGGCCGGCAGGTCCGCAAGATACCCTGAGCGGTAAGCCACATGGCTAAGGAGGACGACGGCGGTGGCCGGCCCCACGGCCTCCCTCACCTGGTCGAGGTGGACACCCGAGGCGGGATCCGCCTCGATCCAGCGCAGGGTCAGGCCCGCCTCCCTGGCGATGCCTTCGACGAGATAACGGTCGGTGGGAAAGTTGTCTGTGTCCGCCACGATCTCTGTGCGCGCCGGATCCCCGACGGCGGCCAGCGCAGTCCGGATCAGCTTGTACAGCACCACGGTGGTGGAGTCGGCGATGATGGCCTGTCCCGTGGCGGCGCCCAGCACCGCCCGCCCCAGCTGGTCGCCGATGGCCTGGGGCATGTCCAGCCATTCCTCGTCCCAGCCCCTGATCAGCCGCCCGCCCCAGCCCTCCTGGATGAACGTGGCAATGTCCCCGGCGGTCCGCTTGAGCGGACGTCCCAGGGAGTTGCCGTCCAGGTAGGACAGCTCGGTGTCCGCGCCGACGAACAGGTCCCGGTACCGGGACAGCGGGTCTTCGGCGTCGAGGCTTGCGGCCTTTTCCAGCAGGGCGTCGCCTGCCTGCGTGGTCACTGTCCGATCTCCGTGCGCACGGCGAACAGCTCAGGGAAGAACGTCAGCTCGAGCGCCTTTTGCAGGAAGGCTGCTCCGGAGGAGCCGCCGGTGCCAGCTTTCATACCGATGGTGCGCTGCACGGTGCGCAGGTGCCGGAACCGCCACAGCTGGAAGTTGTCCTCCAGGTCAACCAGTTCCTCGCATGCCTCATATGCTCCCCAGTTCTGCGCGGCGTTCTCGTAGATGTGCTTGAAGACAGGCACCAGCGCGGGCTCAAACTCATGCGCCCGGGTCACATCCCGGTTCAGCACCTCCGGCGGAACATCGAAGCCCTGGCGGTGCAGGTAAGCGAGGAATTCGTCATAGATGCTCGGCGCGTGCAGGACCTCGGTCAGCAGCGCGTGGGCTTCGGGATCGGACTCGAAGACGGGAAGCATCTTCCTGTTCTTGTTGCCCAGGACGAACTCCACGGCACGGTACTGGCTGGACTGGAAACCGGACGAATTGCCCAGGAACCCGCGGAATTCCGCGTATTCGGTGGGTGTCAGCGTGGCCAGCACGGACCACTGTTCGGTGAGGGTCTTCTGGATGTGCTTGACCCGCGCGATGCCCTTCAGGGCCGAGCCGAGGTCATCGGAACGCAGCCACTGCGCGGCACTGCGGAGCTCGTGGAGCACGAGCTTCAGCCACAGCTCCGTGGTCTGGTGCTGGATGATGAACAGCAGTTCGTCATGGTGTTCCGGGATGCTGACGGGCTGCTGGGCGCTGAGCAGCGTGGGCAGCTGAAGGTAGGACGCATAACTCATGCGGGAACTGAAATCCCGCACAATCCCCTTGTCCAGTTTCCGGGTGTTCTTCTCTACGGTCACAGCGTCGCCTTCCTTGCCAATACTGTGTGGTGCGGACCTGTGTGGTGCAGGAACGCGAGGTGCCGCCGGTCAGCGCCTGAGCAGGATGTCGTGCGTCTGCAGGACGTCCTGGCGCATCTGCTCCACGAGGGCTTCAGGCCCACGGTATGCCACCATGCCGCGGAGCCTGGCCACGAATTCCACGACTACTGTCTGGCCGTACAGATCGAAGTCCTCGATGCGCTCTTCAGGCCTGTCGATGACGTGTGCCTCAACCTGGCGGCTCACGCCGTCGAACGTGGGGTTTGAGCCAACCGAGATGGCGGCCGGCCAGCGGGTCCCGGCCTCGTCCACGAGCCAGCCCGCGTAGATGCCGTCCGCGGGAATCAGGCCGCTCGCGTCGCTGGAGAGGTTGGCAGTGGGGAAACCGAGGTCGCGTCCACGCGCGGCTCCGTGAACCACCTCGCCCCGCATCCGGTGTGCCCGGCCCAGGACCGCGGCGGCGGTGCCGACGTCTCCTTCCCGGAGCGCTTCACGCACCCAGGTGGAGGAACAGCGGCGGTCCGTTCCGCCGTCGTCATGCAGCGGGAAGCCTTCGGAGCCGAACTCGCTAATCACCAGCACCTCAAAGCCGAACTTCTCCCCCAGTTCCTGCATGGTGTTCAGGTCGCCCGAGTTTCCCTTGCCGAACCGGGTGTCGTGGCCGATCACCACGTGGCTCGCGTGGAGGCTGTCCACCAGGACCGAGCCTACGAACTCTTCCGGGGTGAGGCCGGCGAGCTCCAGGGAGTACTTCATGACCAGAATGGCGTCCAGTCCGAGCTCGCCGAGCGCCTGGAGTTTGTCCTCCAGGCCCATGATCAGTTCGGGCGCGCTTTCCGGCCGGTGGACCAGGGCCGGATGGGGGTCGAACGTCACGGCAACCGACTTGGCGTTGTTCAGCCGCGCGGTCCTGATGAGCTGGGACAGCACCTGCTGGTGGCCGCGGTGGACGCCGTCGAAATTGCCGATAGTGACAACGGAAGGTCCAAAGTCTTCGGGGACCTCGGTCGGATCATTCCAGATGTGGACCATCAACCTCGCCTTTTACTGCCTGACAGAACGTGTTTCCGGCGCGCCGGGGCCGGAACTCTCTAAGGTTACCCGCAATCATTGCCTGTCACGGACGCCCGGATGAGTGGCCAGATGAGCGGCGGCGCGGAGGCCCCGACGCGTCGCGGAGTGCGCGGCGGGGCGGGCGGTCAGGAAGGGCCTACCTTCTGCAGGCACGTGCGGCTAGGATGCAAAGCCAGCGCCCGGGCATCCTTGCCCCGAGCTATCTGAGTGTCATCCGCGTTACAACCGCACGGATCGCCCGCGAGATGAGCGGGCCGGAAGGAGCCACGCCATGAGTGATATCCAGGAGCTGCTGGGACAGATCCCTGTCCAGCAGATTGCTTCCCTGTTGGGGACTGATACGGCGTCCGCGCAGGCCGCTGTGGAAGCCGCCGTGCCGACGCTGCTTGCCGGAATGCAGAGCAATGCCCAGGCGCCGGACGGTGCCGCGGCGCTGGAATCCGAGCTGGCCAGGCACCGTAACGGACTGGCCGACGGCGGAGTGGATCCGTCGCAGGTTGACACCCAGGACGGCGAAAAGATCGTTGGCCATGTCTTTGGCGGCCAGCAGGACCAGGTGGCCAACCGGCTGGCGGGGACAGCGAACCTCGGCGGTGTCGGCGGGGACCTCGTCCGGAAACTTCTGCCGATCCTCGCACCGATCGTCATGTCCTATCTGGCCAAAAAGGTCCTCGGCGGCCGGCAGGATTCCGGCGCGCAGAGTCCCGGAACACAGTCATCCCCGGCCGGCGGAGGCGGGATTGATCTGGGAAGCATCCTCGGGGGAATCCTGGGCGGCGGCCTCGGCGGCCTTGGTTCCGGCGGACAGGGCGGCGGTGGGCTTGGTTCAGGAGGGCTTGGCGATATCCTGGGCGGCATTCTTGGCGGCGGCCCGCAACCGCAGCAGGCTCCGCTGACCGGGGAGGACCAGGAACCGCCCGCGCAATCCGGCCCGGCACCGGATCCGATTGACGCGGGACAGGCGAACGGCTCAGCGCCAACGAACGACCCAGCGCCACCGGCGCACCGGTCGGTGACGCCTGGCGAGCTGATCGAAGTGGACCTGCCCGACGAGAACCGCTAGATCGGGGACACCCGGGCGACCGGATTATTAAACCGGCCGCATTCAAGACCGGCCGGATGCCCATTCCGGCAGCCCGGAACGGTGGTTCCTAGACCGCCCGGGCCGACGGCCGACGTCGGTAGAGCCAGATGAGGCCCAGGATCGGCAGGATCAGCGGAACGAAAGCGTAGCCGCGGCCAAACGCGGACCACACGGTCTCGTGCGGGAACTGCACGGAATCGAACAGGCTCAGCGCCCCCACGATAATGACGCCCACCAGTTCCACCAGCACTGCGACCAGGGAAACCTTGAACCACGTGCGGCCAGCCTTGGCCAGCGACACCGTGGCCACGACATAGACGACGGCGGCGAAGGCGGAAAGCAGGTAGGCCAGCGGGGCGTCGGAGAACTTGGTGAGGATCTGGTATCCGGCCCGTGCGGTGGCCGATATGGCAAAGATGGCGTAGACGGCGATGAGGAGCCGGCCGGGGCCGGTGTTCCTCGTGTCGGCGGGGCGCTTGCCGGTGTGTTCGGACGTATCAGTCAACTTGCGTGCTTCTTCCACTTCAGTACCAGATCTGATTCATGCGGGCGGCCATGACGAGGGCAGTGACTCCGACGGCGGCCAGGACGAAATTGCTCCAGCGGGTCCGTTCCAGGATGGACCAGTACACGGCCGCGACCGGCAGCAGGAGGGCGGTGGCGAGGTAGCCCCAGAACTCCCATGCCTCACCGGCGATCTGCTCCCCCGCGATCACCCGTACTATGGAGCCCACGAGGTAGACCAGCAGGGCCAGTTCGACGGCGGCCACCGAAAGGATGGTGATGTCGTTCGGGGCCTTCTTCATAAGGCCGGCCGCCACACAGATGAGCGTGGAGAGCAGGCCGACGGCCAGGATGATGTAAAAATACGCGTCCAACGCTAGGCCTGCCCGCCGCCGTCGGCCGGTGAACCGCTTCGAACGCCGGCGTCTGTCCCGGAACTGCTGGAGCCGCCGGAACTGTTGGAGCTGCCGGAACTGTTGGAGCTGCCGGGTCCCGTTCCCGGGGCGAAGACCAGCACGGGTTTGGCGAAGCTTCCGCTGTCCGCGAGCAGCGCCACCAACGATCCGTCAGGTGCGAACGCGGCTGCGGGCTTGTCCGCGGTGGGGGCTCCCGGTGTGCCCGCCGCGGTGCCGGCGGCAATGCGCCGGCCAAACGAAATCTCAGTGGTTTCATCGGCGCTCAGTTCCCGGTTGGGCATGAGAGCCCTGGCCGCCTGCGACATTTCCAGGACTTCGAGATCTTCGGCGAGCTGTTCGAGGGTGCGCGCCTGGTCCAGCGAGTAGGGTCCCACGTTGGTCCGCCGCAGTGCGGTGAGGTGTCCGCCGACGCCGAGGGAGTTGCCAAGGTCGCGGGCGAGGGCACGGATGTAGGTGCCCGATGAACATTCCACTGTGACGTCGACGTCCACAACATCAGTGTCGTGTCCGGCGGCCTGGTCCCGGCGGATTCCATGAATGTCGAAGCGGTGAATGGTGACCGGCCGGGCAGCCAGCTTGACTTCCTCCCCCGAACGGACGCGGGCATAAGAGCGCTCACCGTTGACCTTGATGGCGCTGACGCTGCTGGGGACCTGCTGGATCTCCCCGGTCAGGGACTCCACGCCGGAGCGGATGGCGTCCTCGGTCAGGAATGCGGCGCTCGCCCGGCTGACAACTTCGCCCTCGGCGTCATCGGTGATGGTGGACTCCCCCAGCCGGATGGTCGCCGTGTAGGTCTTGGACGTGCCCACGATGTACGTGAGGAGCCGCGTGGCCTTGTTGATGCCGAGTACCAGCACACCGGTGGCCATGGGATCCAGCGTTCCCGCGTGGCCCACTTTCCGGGTACCGGCGATTCTCCGCATCCGTCCAACCACATCGTGGCTGGTCCATCCCTGCGGTTTGTCCACTATTACCAGTCCAGAAAGCACGCCTATCAGTATATCGGGGACGCGGAGGAGGTATTGGGGACGCGCTCCGCTCATCGGCCACGCGGCGACACCCGGCGCTAGGATGGCACTCATGCCCGAGCTTTCCGCGCACATACGCGACGTTCCCGTCAACCAGATCCGCGAGATCACCGAGGCGGCGTGGCGCACACCTGGGGCGCTGATCCTGAGCATCGGAGAGCCCGGGTTCCCGCTGCCCCGCCATGTCCTGGATGCCGGAATCGCGTGCCTGGACCGTGACGAGACCAACTACACGCCGAATGCCGGCATCCCGCCGCTCCGGGAGGCTTTCGCCACCAGGTTCCGGGAGCAGTCCGGCGTAGACATCGGCGCGGACCGCGTATACGTGGTCGACGGCGCCCAGCAGGGTCTGCACTTCGCCATGAGCCTGCTTCTCGCTCCCGGCGACGAAATCCTGATCCCCAATCCGGGCTATCCCACGTTTGCCATGACCAGCCGGCTGCTGCACGCCGTCCCCGTGGAGTATCCCCTGTACCCCGCGCACGATTTCCAGCCCCGGATCGGGGACATCGAGGCGCTCATCACGGACCGTACACGTGTGCTCATGCTGAACTCGCCGTCGAACCCTTTGGGTGCAGTCCTCCGGGAGGACCTGACCCGTGAACTGGTGGAACTGGCCCGCCGCCACGACCTGTGGATCATCTCGGACGAATGCTACGAGGCCTTCACTTACGACGTCCCGCACGTGAGTCCTGCCCGGTTCGACAGCACTGCCCCAGGCGAGGCGCGCGTGTTCACCTCGCTGACGCTGTCCAAAACCTATGGGCTCACCGGATTGCGTATTGGGGCGCTGATCTGCCCGCCCGGGCTGGAGCAGCGGATGAACAACGTCATGGAGGCGATCGTCTCCTGCGTGGCGTCGCCGTCCCAGTACGCGGCGCTCGCCGCGTTGACCGGACCACAGGACTATGTGTCGCAGGCCCACGCGCATTACCGCGGCAACCGCGACGCGGCGTCGGCTGTGCTGGCACAGAAGGGCATTCCGTTCCTGAGCGCGCAAGGGGCGTTCTACCTGTGGGCGGACGTCTCGCACGTGAGCGGCGGAAACGTCCGGGCCTGGGTCAAGCAATTCCTCGCCGAGGCCGGTGTCGCCTTTGCTCCCGGAACCGCCTTTGGCTCCATCGGCGAGGGCTGGATCCGGATCGCGTTGTGCGGCGACCAGAGCGAATTGGTCGAGGGCGTGGGCAGGCTCCCAGGGCGGTAGCCTGCCCGGTAAGAGAATTCAGTAGTCGGTGCGTTCGGCGTTGTTGCGCCAGGCATCGAACGGGTCGGCCGACGTCGGAACCGGGGTGTGGCTGACCGGCAGCAGTTCCGGCCGGGAGCCGCCGAAGTATTCGTAGAAGAGTGCGTCGTCAAATCCAGCGGACGCTGCGCCGTGCCGGTCGGCGGCGAAGTACACCCGGTCGATCCGCGCCCAGAGCGCTGCCGCGAGGCACAGCGGGCAGGGCTCGCAGCTGGCGTACAGGACGGCGCCACTGAGGTCGAAGTTCCGAGTCTCCGCCGCGGCAGTCCGGATGGCCACCACCTCGGCGTGGGCGGTGGGGTCGTTGTCCCGGGTGACGCGGTTGACCCCTTCGTGGACGGTGCCGTCGGCCGTCACCACCAGCGCACCGAAGGGCCCGCCGCCGGCCGCGACGTTCCGTTGGGCCAATGCCACAGCCTCGGTCAAGTATTCGGTCACGTCTGCAGCTGATGGGTGGGCGCGCATGGTCTGATCATAGCCAGCCGGATGGCACTGCGGGACTGGGCGGCGCCATCTCCCGGTAGTCGACATGCGGTAGCCGGTGCCAGTTCGACGGCGAGGACGGCACGGTCCCGCGGAATCTCCTCGTCGGCCGCACTCATTCCCGTTGGGGTCGTGAGCGGAAGTATTGGTTGCGGCGTGGTTTTCGGTGGGGGTCGAGTTCGGGTGGGGGTTTGAACCAGGGCACCTCGTTGGTGACGTCGATGTGCCAGTTTTCCTTGTGGATGAGGTGGTGGTGGTGGCTGCAGAGGAGGACGCCGTTTCCGGTGCTGGTGGTTCCGCCGCGGGACCAGTAGGTGATGTGGTGGGCTTCGCACCAGGGTGCGGGGATGGTGCAGCCGGGGAATGCGCAGCCTTGGTCGCGGGCGGTGATGGCTTTGCGGATGTGGGGTGGGAAGACGCGTGCGGCGCGGCCGATGTCCAGGATGCGTCCTTGGGTGCCGAGGACGACGGGGATGATGTCGGCGTCGCAGGCGATTTTGCGGATCGTGGCCGGGTTCACCGGCCCGCTGAACGCGAACAGGGCGGTGCCGTCGCCGGTCCGGCCCGTATTGGCCGGTTGCCGTCCCTGAGCATCCTGGGCCCACTGTGCGTCTGGCGCTTTTTGATGGTCTTGGCGTTGTTGGAGTTCGGCGAGGAGGTCGCGGTAATCGATGGTGGCCAGGATTTGGGGCCGGTGCCCGCCGTTGGCGGGCAGGGTATCTGTGGTGAGGGCTGTTTGGCAGGCGCCGACGAGCCCGTCGAGCCGTTTTTGCGCATCGGACCGGTGGTCCAGGGTGATCTCCGGGATGCCCGGGGTGTCCCACCTGGCTGGATCGCTCTGTTCACCCGCCGCTGTGCCGGCGGGGCTGGACCCGGCACCACCGGTCCCGTCACTGTCGTTCCCGCCGTCGGTTTCGTGTCCCGGTGCGATGGTGCGGGGGTTGGTGGCGGTGTTCATGACGGTGGTGAGGGTTTCCAACTGTTCGGTGGTGGCGAAGATTTCCAGGTGCTGCAGGCCGTGTTTGGGCCGGCGGATGAAGGCGCCCTGGATCTGGCGGAGGGCCGCTTCGGAGGGTTCGGTGCCGTCCTGGTCGATCGCTTCGGCCCAGTGCCGGGCGACCCGGGTCAGGAAGTCCGCGTCGTTCTCGACGGCGGTGACGGTCAGGTCGTGTTCCATCTCCGCGGCCCGGGCGGGGGTGGTGAAATGCCGTGCCCGGTCCAGGGCGAGGGTGATGGTGGTCCCGGCGCGTGAGCTGACCTGCCCGGTGCTGATGGCGGCGGCGAGCTCTTCGTAGCGGAGCGGGAGCTGCTGTCCGCCGAAACCGGCCCGGGGCAGGACCGAATCGGCAAGGGCGAGGCGGCGGCTGGCCTCGCCGGCGCTGATCCGCAGCCTGCCGCGGAGGAATTCGACGGTGTTCCGGGAACCGTCAGCGCCCGGATCCGCGCCTGAATCCTGGCCCAAAGCAGCGGTGGGGACGAGGGGTGCCGCGGCGGCGGTGAGGGCCTCGGTGCGGGACCGGTCCACCGCCCCGGCGGCGAGCACCTGCAGATGCTCCACCTTCCGGGAGAGCTCCTCGACCCGGTCCGCGAAATCAGCGGACTGACGGAAACCCCACAGCCCGGTGTCCTCGGCGCTGATGGGGTCCGAGGCCAGCAACGCAAGGGACTGGTCGACCGCGTCGGCCGCGGCTGGAAGGCTCTGCAGGGCGTTCGCCCCCATGGACACCAACCCGCCGCCGCCGGACTGTCCGGCCCGCTGTCCGGCCCGGTGTGCGGCACCCTCTGCGGTGAATCCCCCAACGGTTTCCATAAAACCATTGTGCTGAGGGGGTCTGACATTTTTTGCCTCGGGGTCGGGAGCGACCCCGCTGTCCCGGCCATCGCCGTCGTTCCCTCCGACGGAAGCCAACCCACCGCTACCGGGCCGTCCGGCCCGGTCTGCGGTGAATCCCCCAACGGCTTCCATAGATCCATTGTGATGAGGGGGTCTGACATTAACAGCCCCGCCGTCGGGAGCAACCTCGCTGTCCCAGCCACCGCCGTCGTTCCCCGCAACAACAGCCAACCCACCAGCACGGGGCCGTCCGGCCCGGTCTGCAGCGCTCCCCGCGGTGAATCCCCCAACGGCTTCCATAGATCCAGTTTGAAGAGGCGGTCTGACAGTTTTCTGCCCCGCGGGCCGGCTCCCCGAACACTTTTTCGCCGGTGCAAGCAGACGCCGGCCCATCGACATGCCGCCAAGGCCGGGCTTAAAATGCGCGCGTCGGGGGACCCGTTTTTCGGACCACATATCGGTCTCAATGTTTCTGGATGCGCAACAAAGACATTGGAGACGGCATGGAAAAGCAACGAGCACTTTTGGCGGCTGTCGCGGCTGCCTCACTCCTTTTGTCGGCGTCCCCGGCTGGCCACGCGGCCCCGGCAGGCAAGGCCGCAGCAACCCAGTCGGCACACACTGTGCTTGCCAAGGGCCTGCTGAGCCCGCTCCACCTCAGCGACGGACCGGGCGGTTCGGTTCTGGTCAGCGAGGAATTCAAGGGGCAGCTGACGAAAATCGCCCGGGACGGCAGCAAATCGGTGGTCTACCGGAACGCGGCTTGGGACGTGGCCGGCAGCGACCGCCGCGGCCGCACCATTTACCTTGCAGAGAGCCAAGGCGCCGGCCCCATGGACCCGAAGCCGCTGGCCGGTCACATCAGAAGCATTGACGCCGACGGCAAGCACCGCACCTTCGGCGACCTCGCGGCCCTTGAGATAAAGCACAACGCCGACGCCGGCACCAGCTACGGCTTCAAGGACCTTCCTGCCGCCTGCATTGCGAAACTGCCCAAGGATGTTCCGGTCTCCTACAAGGGCCAGATCGATTCGCATCCCTACGGGATCGATGTCTATGGCAGCACCATCTACGTCGCCGACGCCGGAGCCAACGCCATCGTCTCGGTCGACGTGGAGTCAGGCGAGGCCGAAACCGTTGCCGTGCTTCCCGCCCGGCCACACACGTTCACCGCCAAGGAAGCCGCGGCCCTCAAGCTTCCGGGCTGCGTCGCCGGCCACACCTACCGTTTCGAGCCGGTGCCCACCGACGTCAAGCGCGGACCGGACGGCTGGCTGTACGTCTCGGTGCTGCCTGGCGGCCCGGAGGACCCTGCGCTGGGTGCCCGCGGGGCGGTGTACAAGGTCAACCCACACAACGGCCACGTTAAGCTGTTCGCCGACAACGTGATGTCACCGACCGGCCTGGACATGGACGACGACGGGCACGTGTACGTTGCGTCGCTGTTCGGCGAGGGCGTCCTGAGGCTGTCCGCCCACTCAGGGAGGCAGACGGTGGTGCTTCCGGGCGTGCTCACGGCCGACGTCGACATCAGGGGTGAATCCGTCTACGCAACCGTCAACTCGCTGCCCGCACCGAATGCGGCACCGGACGGCCGCGTCGTGAAAGCCCCGCTGGACGACTAACGAAAAGTAAGGACCGGGAGGCAAAAGTAAGGGTGCGGCCGGATCGAAGAGATC